>CAJWYZ010000015.1 GCA_913049525.1 uncultured Fidelibacterota bacterium
GCAAACTCAGGTTCTTCCAGCGCACAATCAGGTGCTATTGGAAACAGCCAGTCTTCCAGCATCTCTGTAACCCTGGATGTTACAGCCGATGGTGAAATTGATTTCTATTATAAGGTGTCAGCTGAATACTCATCATCCGGAAATTATTTTTATGATGGTTTGGAGTTCTATATTGACAACACTCTTAAAGGTCAATATCAAACTACCACATCTGGAACTTCACCCTGGACCAACGTAAGCTATGATGTTGCGGCTGGTGAGCATACCTTTAAATGGACCTATGTGAAAGATGGTGGAGGCGGCAGTACAGACTGTGATAATACAGACTGTGCAGATGCGGCCTGGATTGATGATATTATCTTTCCACCAGCTTATATGGAGTCTGATGGAGTTACAGGTGATCTGAATGGAGATAGTTTGGTTAATATTTTGGATGTTATAATTATGGTTAACATGATACTCGGAATAGAGCCAGAAACCGACTTGGCAGATGTGAATGGAGATGGCGTAGTGAATATCCTGGATATTGTGCAGGAAATTAATCTCATTCTGGGACCTCGTGTGGATAATGCTAGTAGGGCACAGCTATTTGATACAGGTTCAGCTATAAAAGTCCAATCAGATGGGTATATAGCAGCTTTGAAAATGACTCTTATACATGAAGGCTTGTTCAGTTTAGAATTGACAGATGATGCGTACCTTGCAAGTTATAATACTGAGAGGAATACTACTACTATAATTGTGGTGGCACCAGAGACAGATCATCTCTTCAGCTATGAAGGCACATTCAGTATTATTGATATAGAGGCTGCAAGTTCAGACGATTATATACAGGTTATGTTGCCATCCAGAACATCTTTGAGTGCAGCCTATCCTAATCCATTTAATCCTTCCACAACTATCAGCTATACACTTGCAAATACAGCTAATATTAATCTGAGTGTTTATAATGTTTCGGGACAGCTCATTGAGAAGCTGAAAAATGGTTATCAAGATGCTGGAAACTATGAAATAGTATGGGATGCATCTCAACAGCCTAGTGGGATATATTTATTGAGATTACAGTCAGAACATGAATCATTTAATCAGAAATTGATGCTAATGAAGTAACCTTGAGCATTTACCATTAGGGAAAAAGGGCTCGGTTTTCCGGGCTTTTTTTTGTAGCTAGATATTAATAGTTATCTTTTCACAAATAATATTAAGTTTGTAAATGATTTTTAGAGTACAGATATATAATTTCCTTGAAACAATTAGGATTGCATTCCAAAAATCATTAAGGGGCGAAAAGGCAATTGCCAAATCGGAAGATAGATATAATCGACGTGATATCTGTTTCTCCTGTGAATTTAAAAAAGGATATTTTAAAAAATATTACCGTTGTACATCTTGTGAATGTTTAATTATTACAAAACTAATATTCACCACATCTGAATGCCCTGAAGGTAAATGGGGGACATTAGATTATTAAATTTGGATAAATTAACCTTCCATACAAATATTTAACCTGTTTAACTTCACCATAATATTTTTTAACAAACTGACATAATTAATATAAATGAAATTATTTTCTCGCAGTAAAGAAAGCTCAGATCCAGCAGATATAATACATAATAGTTTTATTGCCGTATCTGATAAAATTTATGCTGCCCTCGAAGAAGAAGGCTATCATTGGAGAAAGCCATGGGGGGTTAAGCGTTTTGAAAGTTTAGTATTAACTAAATTTATGATGGACTATTCTTTTAATAAGCTTGCCGAGGATAAATTAAAAGATGATGAAAAAATTGCTTTTACTAATTTTTGTTCGAAGGAATTTTCTCAATTGTTTAACGATGAATTTTCTCAAATCGGTTTAAATTTCGATGATATGCAGGATGAACTGCAGCAAAAAATAGAGGCTTATTTTGATGCGCGGCGGGAAAGTAAACCTCCTTATTGTTGGCATAAAATATACCAATTGATTACTCGAAGTAAGTCTAAAGAAGAATTAGAAGATGATGTAGTAAAAAAATCTGCAGGATTAGAGCTTATAAAGGGGAATGAAAATTTTTCAGGGATGGTGCCTCAGTATGAATCTCAAATTCGTATTCTTAAAGATAAAGTCAATGCTTTTGAATCTGCAGAAATGATGTTGCCTCATATGGTTCGATTTACTAGGGATAAATTGCGGGCAATAAATTTAAAAAAAATTAAAGCATTAAGTAAAAAATTAGCAAAAAAGGATAAGGGTAAGAAAAAATAGTTCCAATCTTAATTGGAATATTATTCAAAGCAAGTTGCCCAATTACTTCCTGATGTGAATTGCTCTATTTTCAAAAAGGTAATTCTACATTTAGTTGACAAATATTATTCTCTTCGGAAGTCCATTGTATTCATATCTCAAAATGTTCTAAATTTCTTGTCATTAAACTATTAGATTTATGGCTGATTCGAAAATATTTAATCCAGTAGATAATAAAGTTGATTTTATCCAAATTGAGCATGATATGCTTGAGAAATGGAATAAAGACGATACTTTTAATCAATTGAGAACAAAGAACGCTGAGGGTAAGCCCTGGTCGTTTCTCGATGGACCTATTACAGCAAATAATCCTATGGGTGTTCATCATGCATGGGGTCGTACTTTGAAAGATATTTTCCAACGCTTTCATGCAATGAAAGGTAGAGATCTAAGATATCAAAATGGGTTTGATTGTCAAGGATTATGGGTTGAAATTGAAGTGGAAAAAGAATTGGGTTTTAAATCGAAGAGAGACGTAGAAAAATATGGTTTAGAAAATTTTGTAAATAAATGCAAAGAAAGAGTGCTGAAGTATTCTGCAATTCAATCTGAACAGTCAAAGCGATTGGGGTATTGGATGGATTGGGATAATTCCTACTTTACCATGTCTGATGAAAATAATTATACTATTTGGGCATTCCTCAAAAAGTTATATGAAGATGGGAAAATTTATAAAGGTACAGATGTTGTCCCCTGGTCTGGTCGTTCGGGAACCTCCTATTCCCAAATGGAAATTATTGAAGGTAGAAAACTTGTAGCACACACGTCTGTATTTGTGCGATTCCCTATAAAAAATAAGCATAATGAATATATATTGGTATGGACAACAACTCCCTGGACCCTCACTTCAAATGTGGCTGCTGCCGTTAATGTAGACTTAGATTATATAAAAATAAAAGCTACCGACGGCGCATTCTATTATTTTGCAAAAGAGAATCTTGAATTTCAACGCCTTGATAAACAATTTAAAGAGAAAAAACAATGGATTGATGGTGTACCGAAATTGAAAACAATTGCTCAAATATTTAAAGAGCGAGGTGGATATGAAGTAATGGGCACAATTAAGGGTGTTGATATGCTGGGATGGGAGTATGAAGGGCCTTTTGATGAACTTGAAGCCCAGAGTAAAGTTGGTGGCTATCCATTTGTGGATAAAGCATTAAAAGTTGATGGAAAAACTGGTATTTCCTGTCATCGCATTATTGATGGTGGAAAAGATAGTATAGGCAGTGATGTGGTAGTGGCTGGTGAAGGTACGGGAATTGTACATACGGCGCCAGGATGTGGTGCAATTGATAAGAAAATTGCTCAAAAAGCTGAACTTATTTCAATTGCACCTTTAAATGAAGAATCATGTTATATAGATGGCTTTGGAAAATATAGCGGAAAATGTGCAACACATATTGAAACAACCCAGGAAATCATTGCTGATTTAAAGGATAAAGGGTTACTTCTTTATCAGGAGCAGTATCCTCATGTTTATCCTCATTGTTGGCGTTCAGGAGATGAATTGGTTTTTCGAATCGTTGATGAATGGTATATCAATATGGATTGGCGAGATAAAATTAAAAACCTTGTAAAAGATATTCAATGGATTCCTGAGTGGGGTCATGATAGAGAAATGGAATGGCTTGAAAATATGGGAGATTGGATGATTTCCAAAAAAAGATTTTGGGGTTTGGCTCTTCCAATTTGGAAATTCGAAGATGATTCATTTTATGTTGTTGGTTCTAAAGAAGAACTTAAAAAATTAGCTGTTGAGGGATGGGATGAGTTTGAAGGTAAGAGTCCGCATCGCCCATGGATTGATAAGGTGAAAATAAAGCATCCTGAAACGGGACTTATTGGAACTCGTATTCCTGATGTGGGCAACCCATGGCTTGATGCAGGTATTGTACCCTATTCTACCTTTCATTATAATTCTGATAAAGATTATTGGAAAAAGTGGTTTCCGGCTGATTTTGTAGTTGAGTGTTTGCCAGGACAATTCCGTAATTGGTTCTACTCATTATTGGCTCTTTCTACGGTAATGGAGGAAAAAGCCCCCTTTAAAACTTTATTAGGGCATGCGTTGGTGAAAGATGAAACAGGCCGTGATATGCATAAATCATGGGGTAATGCAATTTGGTTTGATGATGCTGCAGAAAAGATGGGGGTTGATGTTATGCGTTGGATGTATGCCAGTCAAAACCCTGAACATAATTTATTATTTGGATATGGTATTGCAGATGAGGTGAGAAAACAATTAATTACATTATGGAATACGTATTCATTTTTCGTAACCTACGCAAATTTGGATGGATTTGATCCTTCAACGAAAATAAAAAAAGAGACTCTTACAAAGTCAGATCTATGGATCCTTTCAAAAACCAGTAAATTTATTAAAACGGCTGAGAAACATTATAATTCTTTTCAAGTATTTCAGCTTATGGCAGAGGCGACCCGATTATTGGATGATTTATCTAACTGGTATATAAGGAGAAATCGTCGACGATTTTGGAAGTCGGAAAATGACTCTGATAAAACGGCTGCATATTCAACACTTTATCATGTTTTAATTAACTTTGTAAAAGTTATTGCGCCAATTGTTCCTTTTGTTAGCGACAAAATTTATGGTAATTTAGTATCAGGGAACAATGAGACTAATTTTGATAGTGTGCATCTCTGTGACTTTCCAGCCGTTGATCCGAGTGATATTGACGAGAATGTATTGAATGAGATTGATGTGGTGATTCAAATTGTCAGTTTAAGTAGATCTGCTAGAAATAAAGCAAATATTAAAATTAGGCAGCCATTGTCTGAACTTGCTCTTTTTGCAATTGATGATATCCAAAAAATTGCAGAAAATAATAAGGCTGAAATTTTAGAAGAATTGAATATTAAGGAGTTAAATTTTGTAGAAAAAGAATCTGATTTGGTACAATATAATGTAAAGCCTGATTTTCCAACGCTTGGGCAAAAATATGGAAAAGATATTGGACGAATCACTGCTTATTTAAAAAGTGTTGATTCTCAAGAACTTGTACAAAAAGTTAAAAAAATGAATTCAGTTATTATTGCAGGTAAAGATGGGGATTTAGAAATATTACCTGAAGAACTTATTTTGGAAGAAGTGTCAGTAAATAATTATGCTGTTTCATCTGGAAAAAATTTCATTGTAGGAATAAGTACGGAAATTTCAGAATCTTTGAAACAAGAGGGGTTAGTAAGGGATTTAATAAGGCAAGTACAAAATTTACGAAAAGATTCAGGTTTAAAAGTTGAAGACCGGATTAAAATTGAAATAAATGGATCAAAAGAGTTAAATAATGCTGTAGTATCTTATGAATCTTATTTCATGAATGAAGTATTAGGAGTAAAATTGGACATGGGGGATTGCATAACGTTTAAATATAATGATTCAGTAAAAATAGCTGGTGAAAAGACAATTATTGGAATTTCACCTTTAATATAAAAAGGTAATAATATGGCAGAAAGTGAAAAAAAGAAATGGACAAAAAAAGAATTGGAGCAGTTTGAAACTCTGATATTAGAAAAGAGAAATGAAGTAACCCTTGAGCTAAAAGAAGCTAAGCAGAAAGCTGACGAAGTTTTAAAGAATAATTCTAATAATGCGATTTACTCATCTCACATGGCAGATGCTGTGTCGGATCAGCAAGAAATGGAAAAAAACTATTATATGATGGACCGGGAAAATAGTTATTTAAAATATCTTAATAGAGCGTTAGAAATGATTAAAGATGGATCTTTTGGAATTTGTTCATCCTGTGGTGTGCTTATTAATAAAGAAAGGTTAATTGAGGTACCGCATACTACCAGCTGCTTCGATTGCAAATCACAAACGGCTTAATTTATTGAAGGTATATCTCCCAACCATATTGGTAGTATTTATAGATCAATTTTCAAAATTGTGGATAAAAAATAATTTACCACATTGGGAAACATGGAATATCCTCGGTTCATTTTTGCGCTTTACCCATGTGAAAAACCCTGGTATTGCATTTGGCATTTCAGTTGGACAGTTCAGTATAATAGTAGTGTTTTTATCAATAATTGCTACCTTATTTATTGCTTATTTGCATTGGCAAGAACGTAATAATCACCCGCTTATTTCAATTGGATTGGGACTTATTTTAGGTGGCGCAATTGGCAATCTTATTGATAGAAGTTCAATATTCTTTGTTCAAAATTACGAAGGGGTTATTGATTTCATTGATATTGGTTCTTCAAGTTTCCGCTGGTACACATTTAATATTGCTGATTCGGCAGTTACTATTGGGATTATTTTTTATTTAATGCATTCTTTTTTTACAACTAAGCCAGAGTTATTAGAAAGAAATGATTGAAAATCATTCATTTACTGTAGAAGAATCTCGTTTACGGATAGATCAGTATCTTGCGAATAAACTTCCTGATATTTCTCGATCTAAAATTCAAAATTTAATTAAACTGGGACAAGTTACAATTAATGGTGAACCAGTGAAGTCATCATTAATACTGCAAGGCAACGAAGCTATTGAATGCAAATTTCAAGCACAAATAAAAGACGAGAGTATAGCCGGTGAAGTAATGGACTTAAATATCATATTTGAAGATGACTACTTAGCCGTAATAAACAAACCAACAGGATTAGTTGTACATCCTGGAAGTGGTAATTGGTCAGGGACGCTACTGAATGGACTTGTCCATCATTTTAATAATCTATCTCGCCAAGATTCAATGAGGCCTGGAATTGTTCATCGTTTAGATAAAGACACCTCTGGAGTTATTATAATTGCAAAAAATGATAAGTCTCATGATAATCTGAGTGCACAGTTTAGTGAAAGAAAAGTAAAAAAGGAATATCTGGCATTGGCTTGGGGTAAATTAAATGATCAGGGTACAATAGAGGGTGAAATGGGACGGCATACTCGAGATAGAAAATTATTTACCATGGTTGAAAGTGGCGGAAGAAATTCTTTGACCGAATTTGAATTGAATGAGTACTTCCCTCCACTTTCATGGCTCAGACTCTATCCTGAAACTGGAAGAACTCATCAATTAAGAGTTCATTTAAAATCTATTGGTCATCCGATATTCTGTGATGATGCCTATGGTGGTGGTGCAAAATATGCAAGATCCTTCCATGTGAAGTATACTCAATTATTAAATCGATTATTAAAAAATGTAAATAGGGTAGCATTGCATGCACATAAACTGGAAATATCCCATCCTGAAACAAATGAAACCATGTTATTTCAAGCGCCTATTCCTGAAGATTTAAAACGAGCATTAGAGATTTTAAAAAATGAAAAGTAATAACCACTCTTTCATCACTAGTTTTTTAAATTATATTAAAAATGTAAGACAATATTCATCTCACACTATTCGCTCGTATTCTCATGATTTAGATGATTATTATTCATACTGCATCAATAATTATGGTGAAAAAGAATTTGTCAATCTAGATCATACGGCTATCCAATCTTATTTGCAGTATTTATCAAAAAGAGGATTAAGTGCAAAAACTTTAGCTAGAAGGCTGGCTTCTATTAAGTCTTTATATAAATATATGCTGATAAATAATATAATACGAACCAATATTGCTAAATTTGTAAAAACCCCAAAAACAAATAGAGAACTACCACATTATTTATCTTTAAAAGAAGCAAAGGATATACTGAGCCTTCCTATAGGTAATGATAAAGAAATATTAAGAGATCGATTAATTCTGGAGCTTTTTTATGCAACTGGTGTTAGGATTTCTGAATTAATAAAAATTCATTTAAAAGATATTCGCTTGGAAGAAAATCTGATACATATTTTGGGAAAGGGAAATAGAGAACGCATTGTTATTATTGGTAGTGAAGCAAAGACTGCTTTACTTAACTATTTAGAGATGTTAAATGAGAAGAACGCTAATGAGCAGGGCTTCTTATTCCCTCCAATTCGGAAAAACAAAAATAATACTATTTCACCTAAAACGGTTTTTAATATTGTAAAGAAATATTTAAAAATTG
The DNA here is from genome assembly GCA_913049525.1 of uncultured Fidelibacterota bacterium. Lineage (GTDB taxonomy): Bacteria > Fidelibacterota > Marinisomatia > SCGC-AAA003-L08 > D37C17 > D37C17. The sequence continues at coordinate 8,281 of CAJWYZ010000015.1, forward strand.
TATCAGATGATGAAAAACTCAGTCCACATTCACTTCGGCACACTTTTGCTACCCATATGCTAAATAATGGTGCAGATTTAATGGCTATAAAGGATATGCTCGGTCATAATAGTTTATCTTCAACCCAGATTTATACACACCTTCAACCTGAGAAATTGAAAAAAGTCTATCAACAAGCACACCCGCATGCCAAATAAGGAAATAATATGACTAATAATGATCTTGATCTAAAAAAAATTGGAATTACACAGTCAACAAGAATTAAACGAAATCTGCCAGTAGAAGGTCTTATAGAGGATATTGTACTTAATAAAGAAGGGAAGATTGGCTTGAATGGTGCTGTAATGGTAGATACTGGTCAGTTTACAGGAAGATCTCCATTAGATAAATATATTGTTGATGAAGCATCCAGTAACCAGAATATATGGTGGGGTGATGTTAACAGAAAAATAAGCAATGAAATATTTGATGAACTCTATGAAAAAGTTATCAATTATTATAATCAAGGTAAAGAATCGGACACCTATATTTTTGATGGTTTTGGCGGTGCGGCAGTTGATCATCGATTAAATGTACGGATTATCGCAAAGAAAGCATGGCAGGCTCATTTTTGTCATAACATGTTTATTCGGCCAACCCTGGATGAATTAGCAGATTTCTGTCCGGATTTTACAATTATCAATGCCAGTGAAGTATATAATGATCAATTTGAACAACATGGTTTACATTCTGAGACTTTTATCATATTTAATCTTGAAAAGAATGTTGCAATAATTGGTGGAACTGAATACGGCGGAGAAATGAAAAAAGGTATTTTCTCTGTGCTGAATTATTTGCTTCCTTTAAAAGGCATATTGTCAATGCATTGTTCTGCTAATGTGGATACTAATGGCTGTAATACCGCTCTCTTTTTTGGATTAAGTGGAACAGGAAAAACGACCCTTTCTACAGATCCAAACAGGCCATTAATCGGTGATGATGAACATGGCTGGTCGGATGATGGTATTTTTAATTTTGAAGGGGGATGTTATGCGAAGGTTATCAGATTAGATAAAGAGGCCGAACCGGATATTTTTAATGCCATTAAGCATGGTGCATTATTAGAAAATGTATGTTTTGATGAACAGACTCGTATCATTGATTTTACAAATGCCTCTAAGACTGAAAATACACGTGTTTCCTATCCTATTGATCATATTGAAAATTCTGTTTTTGCTTCTGGCAAGCCCAGCATTGGCCCACATCCTGAAATTATAGTTTTCCTTACTTGCGATGCTTATGGTGTATTGCCTCCAGTTTCAAAGCTTACAGCTGATCAGGCAATGTACCATTTTATTAGTGGATATACTGCAAAGGTTGCTGGTACTGAAAGGGGTATAACTGAACCGGTTGCAACATTTTCACCCTGCTTTGGGGGACCATTTCTAACTTTACATCCGTTGAAATATGCTGAATTGTTAAAGACAAAAATTGAAACCCATCAATCAATGGTATATCTTGTGAATACAGGGTGGATAGGAGGCTCTGCAGATTCTGGTGCAAAAAGAATAAGTATTAAAAATACAAGAGCAATGATTACCTCAATTCTAGAGCGATCAATTGAAGAATCTGAATTTAAAACGGAACCTGTTTTTGGCCTAAGTTGTCCTCAAAGTTTGCCTGGAGTAAATTCTGAGGTTTTAAATCCGCGCACATCTTGGGAGAATCCTGAAAATTACGATATTCAGGCAGCAAAATTGGTAGAATTATTTACAAATAACTTTAAAACATACGGAAATGCAGTATCATACTTAGAAGATGCAGGACCTGTTAAGAATCAAAAAGAAATAGTCATTTAATAAGGGAAGATTTTCAATGAATATTGAAATTACAGCTAGACATTTTACAGCTTCAGATAAACTTAAGGAGCTGATAAATGAAAAAATAATGAAAATTGAAAAATTTAATAGTGGTATAATGAATTGCCATGTCATCCTAACTAAAGAAAATAGCGGTGAAAATGTTGAAATAAATGCCCACATAAAAGGACATAATTTTTCAGCTCATGAAAGTGGTGATGTATTTGAAAAGTCTCTTAGAAATGCTGTTGAAAAAATTTCAATTCAAATAAAAAAACAGCATGAAAGAGCCAAAGCCCATTAATATTGTAAAGCTAATAATCTGTCTCAATTTGTATACTCATATTTAAATAACATATGATAAATCATTTAACGCTACTGGTAATGGCCGCTGGAATGGGTTCAAGGTATGGAGGCTTAAAGCAACTTGATAAAGTGGGGCCCAATGGTGAAACCATAATAGATTATTCACTACATGATGCTATTAAAGCTGGATTTACTAAAGTGATTTTTATCATTCGAAGAGATTTTGAAGATCAATTTAAATTGCAAATAACAAATAAATATTTAGGAAAGTTTGCAGTAGAATTTGCTTTTCAGGATATTGATGATCTTCCGAATGGATTCAGCTGTCCCAGTGGACGTGAGAAACCTTGGGGGACTGGGCAAGCCATACTTTCTGCAAGAAATTTAATCAATGAACCATTTGTCGTGATTAATGGAGATGATTATTATGGTCAAGAATCATTTAAAGTGATTGCAGATTATTATAATAATGGAGGTGCTCAGTTTAGTATGGTTGCTTTTAGATTAGATAAAACACTTTCTGATTTTGGACCTGTAACACGAGGAGTCTGTAATGTAGAAAATGATAAACTGGATACAGTGGTGGAAACTGAAAATCTTGAAAAGAAAGGCAATTATATATTAACTAATAGAGATATTACGTTGGATGGGAGTGAACCTGTATCTATGAATATGTGGGGGTTTACACCATCCCTTTTTAATTATTTACATGAAGATTTTGTCAATTTTCTTAATGATGAAGGGGGTGAATTGAAGAGTGAATTTTTAATTCCAACAGTTATTAATAATCTTGTTCAAAATAATCAAGAGGAAGTATATGTGCTTCGAAGCAATGCTTCCTGGTTTGGTGTTACTTATAAAGAGGATAAACCTTTTGTTATAAATAAGATACAAGAGCTAATTCATTCAGGAATCTATTCAAGCCCTTTGTTGTAATTTAATATCTGATATTAAAGTTCTAACTGTTCCTTTCAATCTAGCTGTTCCTTTCAATATAATCATGTATAAATATTGATGATTTCTTATGAGAATAATTAATCATAATATATTAAAACCAGCAAAACGGAGGATAAATGAATTCATTCCATAAAGAACTTTTCTTCGATATTCCATCTCGTATGGAATTTGTTAATATAACTCATGAAGTTCAGGAAGTGCTTCATGAAAGTGAAATACAGGAAGGCCTATGTCTGGTAAATGCCATGCATATTACTGCCTCTGTTTTTATTAATGATGATGAATCAGGATTGCACCGGGATTACAAAAAATGGCTTGAAGATTTAGCTCCCCACGAACCTTTGTCACAATATGATCATAATTTGACTGGAGAAGATAATGGGGATGCGCATCACAAACGGCAAATAATGGGGCGTGAAGTTGTTGTTGCAATTACCAAGGGTGAGCTTCATTTTGGACCGTGGGAGCAGATATTTTATGGAGAATTTGACGGAGGGAGAAGAAAAAGGGTGCTGGTTAAAATTATTGGAGAATAAGCAATAATTAATAAAAAAAGATCATTATGTCAAAATACAATATGTGGATTATATATTGGGAATGATCGCCTAGCTTCACTTATGATTACTGTATAGACATGACTGAATTTAATACGCAACAACGTTCTGCCGTAGAGTATCCGCCGGAACCTCTATTAATATTGGCCGGTGCCGGCACAGGAAAAACCACTACAATAGTGGGACGCATGGCATATCTTATTCAACAGCGAAAAGTTGATCCTGATTCTATTCTTGCCCTCACCTTTACCAATGATGCAGCAAACCATCTTAAGGAAAAACTTATTGAAGAGATTGGTGAGGTGGGGGGAGAAATTCAGGCTTGTACCTTCCATTCTTTTGCCCAGGAACAAACAAATGCTTATTCTTTAGAATTAGGCTACTCTGAACCACCCAATATAATGAATCAGGGTGACATATACTTTTTATTGCGTCAAAAATTTGATAAACTTGACCAATTACGAAGTATATTATCTCGTAGAGACCCAGTAAAGGCTATTCTATGTTTCCAAAAAGTATTTGATGCTTTTAGGCAAAACCTTTTAAGTGAAAGGGAGTTGGCTTCATTAAAAAATAACGAATTGGAAAGAATAAAGTCGATTTCAGATAAAAAAGAGATTGAGAAAATATTTCAATTGGCAGATATGGTAGATATTTATCCATTGTATCAAAAGTGGAAAAAAGATGCCAACTGGATTGATTATGGTGATCTGATTACAAATTTATGGAATTTAATTGAAACCAATAATGATGTGCTGACTCAATTACAGAATCAATTTAAACATATTATTGTAGACGAATTTCAAGATAATAATTATGCCTTAAGCAAAATTATTGAAAAGATTGCTTTGCCGGAAAATAGTATTACGGTTGTAGGAGATGATGACCAATGTATTTATGCTTTTCGTCAGGCTAATATTCAAAATGTTCATCAATTTAAGGAACGCTATTTCAATAAAAATAAAGAACCTGTTCCACTTATGCAGAATTACCGTTCCAACCAACCAATTTTAAATTTTGCAAATAGTGTGATTGCAGAAAATACCGGTCGAATGTCAAAGGGAATTTTAAAAAGTGATGTTAACTCTGATGCAGTCCCAGTTTTATATATCGGATCGGTAAATGAACAACTCATGCAATTGAATGAAGATGTAGAACGATTATTGAATAAGGGTGAATATGCCGGCAATATAGCCATTTTACTGCGATCCCATACCAAATGCCGGCAAGTATCATTATATCTTCAAAAAAACGGTATTAACACCTATTATCATTCTGAAAAATTATTTAACCAAACTATTATAAAAGATTTGATAGCAATGCTGCATATTTTTGGGAAGAGTGAAAAAGCAGATCATAGTTTTCTCAGAATATTAATGAAAAAATATCCCAAATATGACACAACAGAATTTTTAAATGAATATAAAGAAAATAATAATAATCTGACTTTGCTGGAATATGCTTTGCAATCAAATAGTGAATTAAGAAGATTGGCTAGAGAGATAGTCACTCCTATTTACAATATAAAAGAGAAGGGCGTTGTGGAGCTGGTTTGGAGTCTCATTAAAATTGGCAGATTTTATAGAAATAATGAAGGCATTGACAGTTTAGAAAAAAAAATGGCTTGGCAAAGTTTAAATCAATTCAGGAAATTGGTCAATCTTTATTCTCAAAATTATAACCCAGATGATCTGCAAAATTTCATTGATTTTATAGATATACAATGGGAAGTTAACGACGAGGCATTAGAGCCTATTAAAGCGCTCACTAAATTGCCAGCTGTGAGAATAATGACGGTGCATGGTGCAAAAGGAATGGAATTTAAACATATATTTATCCCATTTCTACGATCAGGGAGCTTCCCCTTAAACTTTAGAGGCATGTCATTGGTTGATAGATTGCCTGTATCATGGCAGCGATGGGAAGTGGGGGATAGAGAAGAAAAAGAACTGCATTATGAAGAAGAGCGGCGGCTATTTTATGTAGCAATTACACGTGCAATGAAAACACTTACCCTTTTCGCACCGGAAAAGAGTCAGTCTCCATTTATAAAAAATATAAGTGATGAATTAGTGAAAAAGGAGAATATTATGCTTGAAGTAAAAGAGGTATCTCAATATGAGGAATTGATTGGGAATTACCAATCTCGTATTCAATCAGAAATTAATTTAGGGCATTTTGACACTGCAAATAATTTGCTCAATGCAATTGAGAACATTGCTATACTTCAAAATGGAGGAAAACCCGAGTGGGGTGAAAATCCATATAAAAGGGATGTAATGCAATTATTATCCGTAGATGAAAAGAAAGAAGTTGATGTAAATCCAAATCTATCCGCAACCAGTATTCAAACCTATAATCAATGTTCTTTAAAATATAAATACCGCTATATTGATGGTATTCCTGGCGCTCCAGAAAAGCCATATTTTCAATTGGGAAAGGTGATTCATAAAGTATTGGAAATATTTCACGAAGAAAATTATACATCCTATGAAGATTTAATAAATCTATTAGATTCTAATTGGCAAGAAGGTGGATATAAATATGAGCAGGAAAAGGAGCAAAATAGGCAAGATGCTGAGAATATGCTCAAAAATTATTGGGACTATATTCAACTGCATCCGGTGAATGCCTTATACACAGAACATTGGTTTAGTTTTGAAACCGATTATGCTACACTATCGGGTAAATGTGATCGTATAGATCTGGATGAAAATGAGAATTTATTCATTGTGGATTATAAAACATCTAAAACACCCAAAACAAAACGGCAGCTGAAAAAGGATATTCAGCTGGGTATCTATGCCCTGTTCACATCCTTAAACGGAGTGGAAACCTCTCATAAGAAAAATATAAAGAAAATACCTGAAAAGCTCTCAATGATGTTTGTACGAGAGGAAATGCCGGAAGTTGCAGTTGAACTTACTCATGATGACTTGGATGTCATAGAGGAAAATATAAGAGCAACCTCAGATGGGATTAAAAAAAATAATTTCATCCCCTGTAAAGGTATGCATTGTGATTATTGTGATTATAAAGAGTTGTTATGTCCCTTGTTTGGCTAGAATGGTTGAAGTCGCGGAGTAAAAGAATATAACTCATTTATGGGTAAGGTGAATATGTTCACTATAATAAAACTGCCTCTCTTTTCAGAGAGGCAGTTTCCGTTCATCAAGGCCAAAATAAGGAGATATTTTGGGTAAGAAGTAGGAAGAGCCAAAGGCTCTAATTCTTACGTAGTAACTTATTGGTATTTACTGATTCATTATTTGATCTAGATCACGAAAAACTGAATCTCCCCAGAAAATAAAATAATAAATGACTCTTATAGT
>CAJWYZ010000016.1 GCA_913049525.1 uncultured Fidelibacterota bacterium
CGAAAGCTATTACCCAGAGAGGATCACCCATCAGTTTTAGTTCTGAGATTTCATTGATGCCTTGTTTAATTACTTCTGCTGTTGTCAAGATTTGTTTCACCGATTCCAGATATCCATCTTCTCCCATAGAAAGCAATGCAGCCCAACAGGCGGCGCTTAGGGCTCCAGGGCGGCTTCCGGCAAAAGTGGGGGAGAAATACAACCCTCCGGGCCAATCTGCAATAGTATAATACTGGTAACGCCTCAGTTCTGGAGTGCGATAGAGAATTACCGATGTCCCTTTGGCGGCATAGCCAAATTTATGGGTATCGGCAGAAATAGAGGTTACTCCCGGTAATCGGAAATCAAATTCTGGAACAGGATACCCCAGCCTCTCAGCCCAGGGAAGAACGAATCCGCCTAGACAAGCATCTACATGAAAACAAATTCCTCTTTCACGGGCAATTTCAGACATCTCTTTTATGGGGTCTACAATACCATGAGGGAAATTGGGTGCTGACCCCACTATACAAATGGTATTTCCATTAGCAGCTTTTCGCACTGCATTAATATCTGCTTGGTAATTTTCATCAATAGGGACTCGTTTAATTTTAATTTTGAAGTATTCGCCCGCCTTATCAAAAGCAGCGTGGGCTGTCACAGGTAGCACAATATTGGGTCGTCGAATTCCGTTTACCACCTGGGCTCTGTCTCGATAAGTTTTCATGGCCAGCAGAATACTCTCTGTTCCACCTGATGTGACCACTCCACATACCTCATTATCGGTTTTATCTGCACCCAGCATATGGGCAGTCATGGATGCTATCTCAGCTTCAAATTTACTGGCACTGGGGAATAGATCAGAATGTAGAGGGTTATTCTGTGACTGTAGGGCATATACTTCATTTAAGAAATGAATGTGATCAGAATCCCCATGATACACTGCACCGGATACCAGTCCATCCTTCCAGCGTTTTTCTTCCAAAGCTGAGATATTTTTCAATTCATCCAAAATTACGCTTCGATCAATACCCGATTCAGGCAGTTTAGCATGGGATTGAAATTCTCCCGAATAAGGTTTGACCATTGATTCTAGGTCGCTGGCCATAGATTCTGTTTGCTTATTAATCTCTTTTTTCACTGAAGGTAGTTTACGTATCCACTTCTCCATAAAATGGATAAGTCCATTTGGCATCCATTTTACTTTCTCAATCATTTGATCCATGTTAGTCATTAGATAATCACCTGTAATGCTTTAGGAAGAATGGAATATTTTATTGGTGGAGTACCAATATTTTCACCATCTGTTTCAACGATAACAGTATCTGAAGTACTCAATTTAAATTTGTGGCAGGTTTTATAATGTGCCAGCTTTTTATTTAAGACTGTTCCGGTAAAAAGGGATGGCATCATTGCAGCTAATCCAAATTTTGAGGTCCCATCCAACCAAACTACAGACAGTTGCCCATCATCCTGAACCGTATCAACGCCGTAGCTCATATCACCTCCAAAATTTGAGGTTTTAAAAACGCTTGTATTAGATAGGCTTCGCAACGGAATTTTTTCTCCGTCTATTGACATTTCAGCATTAAAGGGATCGAACTGAGTAATAGCCTGCAACCCGCAGATTACTGCGCCAATATCCACACTCATCTGCTTCAGTATTTTTGTAAGCCCGGTAACGGAGTTGAACTTTTCATTGGCAAAGCTAATAATGCCTATGCTAGAATTATTGATAACATAGCGGCTGATGGGTTTCCCTGAAAAATCCTGGCATTCAACCTTGAAAATATCAATTGAAACAGAATCATCTGCTTGAATACGGTCCAGCAAGTTCCGTTTATTTTTAAATTTCTTTTCAAAGTCACAGCTGCTCCCAGCGGGTAAAAAAATAAGTTTTATTTCACTGGATATTATTTGGTCTTCAATGAACATCCCCTGAAGGACTTCATTTAGGGTGCCATCTCCACTAAAAACACCAATGCGATTATAGCCGGAAGAAACCGCTTCAGATACAAGTTCTGTAGCATGGTTTTGGTATTTCGTTTTTTCAGCACAGTAGGGAATTTGATTATTTATTAAGTCATTTTCAAATTTCTGCCAACGTTTCTTAGCCTGACCATCTCCAGCAGTGGGGTTTACAATAATGAATGTTTCAGGTTTCATAAATAAAAATAGTATATATTAATTTTTCTGCTAGATGATTGTGATATTTAAAAGTAAAGTAGAGGTAATTATGATTAAAATAAATGATAAATCTATTTAGCTGTGATGAATGAAAGTTACTTGGTTTTTTACTATAAGATGAATAATTAAAATGAAGAAAGCATGCTGACTCATGAACTTTAAAATCCATTAATCAATTCAATTGTGGTAAAAATGTCATTTTACTATATTGAGGGAGTTTTGTAAATTATAGGTCATTATGGCAGAATTTAAAATACATTCATCCTATGATCCCGCTGGAGATCAACCTCAGGCTATAGAGGAGTTGGTTGCAGGTATTGAAAAGGATTTAAAACATCAGGTCTTACTGGGTATTACCGGATCTGGTAAAACATTTACTATGGCTAACGTAATTCAAGCAATACAAAAGCCAACGCTAATTTTGTCTCATAATAAGACACTCGCTGCTCAATTATATGGAGAATTCAAGAGCTTATTCCCTGAAAATGCGGTGGAGTTTTTTATATCCTATTATGATTATTATCAACCCGAGGCGTATTTACCGGTGACAGATACTTTCATTGAAAAAGATATGTCCATGAATGAAGAAATAGATCGCTTGCGGCTGAAAGCCACCACGTCTCTCATTGGCAGGAAAGATGTTATTATCATTTGCTCTGTGAGCTGTATTTATGGTATTGGCTCGCCTGAAACCTATAAATCTATGTTGGTACATGTAAACAAATCATTGCCGCTGGATCAAAAGAAATTTCTACATTCTCTGGTAAATATTCATTATGTTCGCAATGATTTGGTTTTAGAGCCGGGAACCTTCAGGGTAAGGGGGGATGTGATTGAGGTATTTCCTGCCTATGATGAATGGGCTCTGCGCATTGAACTTTTTGGTGATGAAGTAGAAAAAATATATACTTTTCATCCCCTAACTGGTAAAATGCAAAGTGAATTTGATGATTTCTGGATATACCCTGCAAAACATTTTGTAACTACCCGGGAAAATTTAAATAGTGCCATGGATGATATACGGGTTGAGCTGTCTGATCGCTTAAAGCATTTACGGGGAGAAGGCTTGTTGCTTGAAGCTCAGCGATTAGAACAGCGTACATTGTACGATTTAGAAATGATGACGGAGTTAGGTTACTGCTCTGGTATTGAAAACTATTCCCGACATTTAGAAGGCAGGAAAAAGGATGAGCGTCCCAGCACGTTAATTGATTTTTTCCCCAATAATTTTCTGATGTTTGCAGATGAGTCTCATGTTTCCATTCCACAAATAAGAGCCATGTATAATGGAGACAGGTCTCGCAAAACCAGTTTGATTGAACATGGATTTAGACTTCCTTCAGCCTTGGATAACCGACCAATGAAATTTGAAGAATTTGAAAAAACAATTAATAAGGTTGTATATGTTTCAGCAACTCCTGGAGAATATGAACTGCAAAAAACTGATGGAGTTATCGTTGAGCAGATAATTCGGCCAACGGGACTTTTAGACCCGGAAATTATTGTGAAGAAAACTAAGGGGCAAATTGATGATTTGATTGGAGAAATTCGAGAAGTTATAACCCGGGATGAACGAGTTTTGGTTACTACGCTCACCAAACGAATGGCAGAAGATTTGACTGATTATCTCAAAGGGGTAAATATTAAAGCTGAATATATGCATAGTGATATTGATACCATCGAGCGCGTACAAATTCTTCGTGGACTTCGAATGAAAGCTTTTGATGTGTTGGTAGGTATAAATCTTCTCCGTGAAGGATTGGATCTTCCGGAAGTGTCCCTGGTTGCGGTGTTGGATGCAGATAAGGAGGGGTTTTTAAGGTCTCGGTCATCCCTCATGCAGGTATCTGGAAGGGCAGCACGAAATATTAATGGAAAGGTGATTTTATACGGAGACAAAGTTACAGATTCCATGCAGTATCTAATTGACGAAACAGAACGGCGGAAAAAGGTTCAAATTGAATACAACAAAACACATAAGATTCAACCTCGAACAATCTATAAATCAGTAGAAGATATTAAACTCACAACGGCTGTTGCTGATGAGAGTTCAGATTATAATAATGATGATAAAATTATTATTGATGATTCAACTCTAGATGGAATTGAAACCAAGGCATCATTGGAAATACTGAAAAGAAAAATGTTGCGCTGTGCAAAAGATCTACAATTTGAACAGGCTGCAATCTTGAGGGATAAAATTAGAGTTATCGAAGAGGCAGTTTAAAAAAAGATTATTATTCTGATTAATGAAGGGCATTAAAAATGGTCAATAAAAAAGCTAGATGAAAAAGAAGGTATTGATTTTGGGTTCAGGCGGAAGGGAGCATGCCATGGCATGGGCATTTGCTAATGATGATAATGTCAGCAAAGTCTATTGTGCTCCTGGAAATGGCGGTACAAGTAAAATAGCAGAAAATATTACCATAAACCTTGCAAACCGCCAGGAAATTCTACGATTAGCTCAGGAAAAAAAAATTGACCTCACAGTCGTCGGTCCTGAAAATCCATTGGCAAGTGGAATTGTAGATTCTTTCCAAAAGGAAGGATTGCGTATATTCGGACCTGATGCTTATGGTGCTCAATTGGAAAGTAGTAAGTTGTTTGCACGAAATTTAATGGCAGAGAAAAAGATACTTCAACCATCATTCTATTCATGTAATACTAGAGATGAGATAGAGTCACTTAAAGTGATACTTGAACTACCATTGGTGCTGAAAGCTGATGGTTTGGCCGCTGGAAAGGGGGTGATTGTCTGTGAAACAGATGAAGAATTTGAAAAGGCTTTGAAAACCATTTTTGAAGATGGAGAATTTGGAGAAGCAGCACGTAGAATATCTCTGGAAAGGTGCCTGGTAGGTGAGGAATTGTCTGTATTTGCAGTTTGTGATGGCAAAAATTTTATAATCCTGAATACAGCTCAGGATCATAAACGTGCCTTTGATGGTGATAGTGGTCCAAATACAGGAGGTATGGGTGCCTATTCACCAACGCCACTTTCTACTCCAGGGCTCATTGATAGAGTGGGAGTTGAAATAATTCAGCCCACATTAGATGCTATGAAAGATAGGGGGCATCCTTATACTGGATTTTTATATGTAGGGCTTATGATTGTCGATGGAGATCCCTATGTGATTGAGTTTAATGTTCGTATGGGAGATCCTGAGACACAAGTGGTACTACCCTTGTTGGAGTCCAGTCTTCTTGAGCTATTATGGGATGCAACTGAAGGAAATTTAAACAAGTCTAAGGTGGCGGTATCGTCCAAAGTAGCAGTGACAGTAGTGCTGGCGGCAGATGGGTATCCGGGAAAATATGAAAAGGGTATGAAAATTAAAGGATTAGAAAAAGTGCAAGACCGCCTCGTATTTCATGCTGGAACCTTACAGAAAGATCATGATATAATTTCCAATGGAGGCCGAATTCTTAATGTGGTTGGATTTGGAAAAGATCTTAAATCTGCAATAGATGATGCCTATGATATTGCTAAATCAATTGAATTTAGCGGGAAGTATTATCGTAAAGATATTGGTAAGCGAGGGATGCAATATTTAAAGAAAGGGTCTAAAAAATGATTGATATAGATAAAATCCGTAGGTCCGCAGATATCATCGGTGAATCTGTAGAAATTCAGGAAATGATCGCACTTATCGGTCAAGTGGCAAATACGGATATTTCTGTTTTAATTACAGGAGAATCTGGCTCAGGAAAGGAAGTGGTTGCAAAGGCTATCCATAAAAATAGCCGGCGGAAATTTGAAAAAATGATTACTGTTAACTGTGCTGCTATACCGGCAGGAATTATTGAAAGTGAATTATTTGGACATAAAAAAGGGTCATTTACCGGTGCATCCGAGGCACGAGCCGGATATTTTGAGGCGGCTCACAAGGGCACCATTTTCCTGGATGAGATTGGGGAACTACCCCTTGAAACACAGGCAAAACTTCTTCGGGTAATTGAGCAGGGCGAATTTATGAAAGTAGGTGATACTAATATCATGAAAACTGACGTACGGATAATAGCCGCCACAAATAGAGAATTGGCAGAAGAAGTGAAGAAGGGAAATTTTCGCCAAGACCTATATTTTAGACTGAAAACTATTAATATTGAAGCAGCTCCCCTTAGAAATCACATCAATGACATGCATTTATTTATTGAAAGATTTGGGCTGCTTTTCACAGCAAAAAATGATATTCCCTTTAAAGGCTTTTCCTCTGAAGCGCTTACGGTGATGAAGCGATATGCCTGGCCGGGAAATGTTAGAGAACTTAAAAATGTAGTGGAAAGCCTCTTGGTGATGAACCGGGGTGAGCGTATAACGGATGTGATGGTTGCCAAACAGTTAAAACTGGATACTTTCCAGGCGAGCCCCAACCTGCCAGTGTTGGTTGATGCGGATGCTGATAAGGTCGAACGGGAGCTCATACTGAAACAGTTATTATTTCTTCGCCAGGATGTGAATGAAATTAAACAAATGATGATGGGAAGCAGGGGAGTGCCCGTCAATGAAGTACAACCATCCAATCCGGCATTATTTCTGCCACCTGCCCCATCAACATCTAATGCCCCGGGTACACTTGCCCATGTAGAAGATGGAGCTCTGCATGCCATTCAGGATGATGTTATAGGTGAAATTACTATGAGTGAATTAGAGCAGGAGATGATAGAGCGGGCTTTAGAAAAGTTTAGAGGAAACCGAAGAAAAACAGCTCGAGCGTTGGATATCTCTGAGCGTACCCTATATCGGAAAATTAATGATTATGGAATTCAGAAAAAAATTAAAGAATCATGAATCAGATAATTACCAAAATCATCATTCCCATTTTACTATTCCAAGGATGTTTGTTTTATTCAACCAGAGGCTCTTTGCCGGTACATATCAATAGTATTTCCTTAGCACCTGTTGTCAATGAATCAGCAGAATTTTCAGCTGCTGAAATTTTAAATGAAGAATTGAATGAGCTCATGGTCAATGAAAATGTGTTGGATATTGTGCTTCCTGAGCAAGCAGACAGTCGACTGGAAGTTGTAATATTATCAGTTACTGACAAACCTTACACGGTAACCCTTTCAGAAGATTTGGGAATGGAAGAAGTGGAAGAGTGGAAGTTAACCATTAAAACGTCTATTCAATGGCTTGACCTAAAGCGTGATGAAATACTTTTTGAAAAGAAAATGAGTAGCTGGGGGTCCTATACTCCCGGAGTAGATATCAGTACTGATGGGCTTGATAATGATGGTGATAATTTAATAGACGATAAGGATAGTGACGAAACTGGTTCTCCTCGAGAATCGGCTCTAAGTATTTCTGTTCGCCGTCTCACGGAAGATATAGTAAACGAAATAACAAATACATGGTAAATTGAGGAGTATATGACAGTAGCACGAATAAATAGAATTTCTGAGTTTGAAGGTAAAACCGTTCAATTGAATGGATGGGTATATAATTCCCGGCGGAGTGGTAAGATTGGATTTTTAATGTTCAGGGATGGTTTTGGCATCATGCAATGCATTGTAGCAAAAAATGATGTGGGCGAAGAAGCATTCGAAGTATTCAAAAGCCTCACGCAAGAGTCATCTCTTTCAGTAGTTGGAGAGGTTGTGAAAAATGACAGGGCGCCGGGTGGATTTGAAATGGTTGTCTCAGAATTGACGGTGCACCAGTTAAGCAGTGAATATCCTATTACACCCAAAGAACATGGTACAGATTTTCTTATGAATCACCGTCATTTATGGCTGCGGAGTAAACGCCAACATGCCATTTTAAAAGTGAGACATGAAATCATTAAAGCAGTTCGGGATTTCTTTGACTCCAACGATTTCACACTTTGCGATTCGCCCATATTTACCCCAAATGCCGCAGAAGGAACATCAACTCTATTTGGTACTGATTATTTTGGTAATACAGCTTATTTGGCTCAAACGGGGCAGTTGTATGGGGAGGCGGTAGCTATGGCTGTGGGTCGGCATTACAATTTTGGTCCAACCTTCCGGGCGGAAAAGAGTAAGACCCGACGCCATCTCACTGAATTCTGGATGGTAGAGCCTGAAATTGCTTACTGTGAAATTGATGAAAATATGGATTGGGCTGAGCGTCTAATATTATTCATAATTGAACGTGTTTTAGAAAATCGAAAAAATGAATTAGACGTGTTAGAAAGAGACCTTGGGAAATTAGAACATATTAAAGCACCCTTCCCTCGATTGAGTTATACAGAGTGTGTAGAATTGCTCAACAAAGGGGGTATTGATTTTATATGGGGAGATGATTTCGGTGCTCCAGAAGAAACATTCATTGGGGAACAATTTAATCAGCCCGTTATGGTTCATAGGTTCCCTACTGCCATTAAAGCCTTTTATATGAAGCGTGATCCCGAAAATGAAAAGGTGGTTCTGGGAATGGATGTATTGGCTCCTGAAGGATTTGGCGAAATAATTGGTGGCTCCGAGCGGGAAACCGAAATTAATTTACTAGAAGACCGTATAAAGGACGAAGAGCTAAATCAGGCTGATTATGAATGGTTTCTAGATTTGAGACGCTATGGCTCCGTTCCACATTCGGGATTCGGTATGGGGATAGAACGGGTTGTAGCATGGATTTGTAATCTCCCTCATGTGCGGGAAACCATTCCCTTTCCACGAACCATTGGAAGGCTGAATCCCTAGCTGTGAAAGTTGTTTTAGCTCAAATTAATCCCACGGTAGGTGCATTGAAAAACAATGCGCAGAAAATTATTGAAATAATCCGTGAGCACACTCCAAAGTGCGATCTTATAATATTTCCAGAAATGGCACTTACAGGCTATCCGCCTCAAGATCTATTATTAGATAAATCCTTCATTCAGAAGACGCAGGAAGTCCTTAATGGTATAGCATCGTCTGTTAATTCTACGGCCGTAATTATTGGGTCTATCCGCAAAGAGAACCATAATATATATAATACCGTCGCCGTAATTCAGAGTGGTTCTGTTCTCGCTTACCGAGATAAAATGCACTTGCCTACCTATGATGTGTTTGATGAAGTTCGCTATTTCACCCCTTCTGAATTTGTAGAACCGGTGGAGGTCAGTGTAAATGGAAAATCAGTCAAATTAGGACTTCAAATCTGTGAAGATCTGTGGGATGAGGAGTACGAAACAAAAGTAAGTAAGTCCCTTTGTAATCAGGGCGCTGAATTATTAATTAACATTTCTGCTTCACCTTTTCATATTAATAAGCATAACGAACGTATTGAATTAATATGCGATAAGGCAAAAGACTTAAAGTGTAGCTTTATATACTGCAACTTGGTTGGTGCTCAGGATGAGCTGGTGTTTGATGGTCAGTCCTGTATTGTCAATTCTGCTGGTGAAGTAATATTTCTTTCTGCCGCATTTGAAGAAAATGTTCAGTTGGTTGATTTAGATAAATGTAAGCAAATAAAGGTATTAGAACTTTCCGAAGAAGAGCAGATATTCAGAGCACTTTCCCTGGGAGTAAAAGATTATTTCCAGAAAACAGGTCATACCCAAGCAGTCATCGGAACCAGCGGGGGTGTTGATTCGGCCCTTACTGCAGCCATTGCCCAAAATGCTCTGGGCAGAGAAAATGTACTTGGAATCGCCATGCCGTCCATTTTTTCATCAGACCACAGTATAAGTGATGCCCAGGCATTGGCTGAAAACCTGGGAATTCAATTTGAGATTATTTCTATTAAAAAGATTAATGAACAAATGCTTGAGGGACTATCTCCCATATTTAATGGATCGGCAGCTGGATTGGCTGAAGAGAACCTGCAAGCGCGAATCCGAGGAAATATTCTCATGGCAGCTGCCAATAAGCAGGGAGCCCTTCTGCTTAATACAGGCAATAAAACGGAAATTGCTCTGGGATACTGCACCATGTATGGAGATATGGCAGGGGCTTTAGCGGTTATTAGTGATTTGAATAAATCTCAGGTGTATGATGTTTCCAGATGGATAAATACTCATTTCAAAAAGGATATTATTCCCCAGAATACATTAACTAAGTCTCCTTCAGCAGAACTGAAACCTGATCAGGTTGATCCCTTTGATTATGATGTAGTGAGTCCGTTGGTTGATATCCTCATAACGGAGCCGGAGCGTGCTGATGAATTAAAGGAAGAAGGTTATGATCCAGCGCTAATTAGTGATTTAATCAAAAAAATAAGATTAGCAGAATATAAGCGCCGGCAGGCTCCCCCGGGCATCAGAATTTCATCAAAAGCATTTGGAGTGGGAAGGAGATATCCAATAATTAATCAATTTACCATGTAAAAAATAGAATAAATAATGTCGTCCCTTATCCGTTTCGTCCAACGGTACCCAGTATTTAAGTTTCTTCCCATACAAATTTTGGGAATATTTATAGGAACTCACTATACTTTTCCGTCAACTTTTCTTTTGATCTTTTCAGGTGTCCTGTTCCTCGTTCTGTTTACCCGGTATTTTCAGATTACTTTGCCTATAATTGTTCTCCTCATGCCAATTTTGGTATTACAGACTGGGAATTCACATAATATTTCAGATTTTCCATCAGGCGAAGTATTAATTCAGGCAACGGTTTCCGATATTCAGAAAAAACGCAATTCGGATTACATCATTCTCGATGCTGGAGATAAACGGGTACTATTACAAACATCAGATTCTCTTAACATTCTGCCTGCTGATACCATCATTTTGAGGGGGGAATTAAAAATGCCCCAACCCCCTAGAAATCACGGAGAGTTTAATTACGGTAGTTATTTACGATCTCAGGGCATTCAGGCTGTCATTCACCGTAATTTTTCTGTAATTGCAATTATTGAAGGTGAACCAAGTGTAAAACGTTGGTTCTTTGAAATGCGGCAGGGGATTCATCAGCGATTGACAGAAGCTGTAGGACACCCTTATGATGGATTGGCATCTGGATTATTGCTGGGAGAAAAATCAGGTATTGAACCCAAGATGAAAGAGCAATTTCGACGACTTGGTATAATTCACATATTGGCAGTGAGTGGGTTGCATGTGGGTTTTGTACTTTTGGTTCTTACGGTTATAGCAAAGATTGCAGTTTTCTCCAGATTACACAGATTTTTATTTATTTCTGCAGGACTATTATTTTATTTAGGGATTAGTGGAGGTGCCATTAGTGTAATGCGGGCAGTCACTATGGCGATTCTTTATGTATATGGAAATTTAAGGGAAAAAGAAATAATACCCTGGAGTATCGTAGGGTTTACAGCATTTATTTTTCTCCTTGTTGACCCACCACAACTGTTCAGTCTTAGCTTTCAACTATCATTCGGTGCAGTATTTGGGATTCTATTTCTCCTGGCTCAATTCAAACAATTAACAGCTAATAATGAGTGGTTAGTATCGTTGCGAAAGTATAGGTCACTCCGCTGGCTTATGGATGCATTAGTGGTATCTTTTGGAGCACAGTTGGGTACGTTTCTTCCCATCGCTATTACATTTGGAGAAATCCCGGTTTGGGCATTTGTAGCTAATTTGGTAATAATTCCCCTGGCAGGATTATCAGTCATAACCTCCCTCATTATTTCACTATTAATGCCATTTTCAGCACAATTTGGGATATTCTATGGCGAAGCACTATGGGGACAATTGTTTCTTATGGATAAACTGGCCATGCTTTTAAATGAATTTCCTTATCAATTAATTTCTTTTCAAGGATGGGATAAACCCTCGCTTTTCGTTTTATTTGTAGGTATGATATTTCTGGCAACTGTATCACAAGTTAAGTATAGGTTTCGTGCTTTTGTTATTTGTTTATTGCTGGGTAACTTTTTCATATGGAAAGAAAATCTAAATTCTCCTAAACTCATAGTTACTTTTTTGGATGTGGGACAGGGGGATGCCTGTGTTATTGAAGATGGAGAGCATACTATTTTGGTGGATGCGGGATATGCAGGATTCGGTAAAGATTATGGGAAGAAGACGGTGGTACCATTTTTAAAATATAAAGGAATCAGTGAAATTAATTTAGCAGTAATGACCCATCCCCATGCGGATCATATTGGGGGATTAGAATCTGTCTTGAAAAATTTCCCTATAAATGAAATTTGGGATACCCATAATGATTTCGAATCCTCTATTTATAAACGAATTTTAAAGGGATCAGAGGAGAACAAAAATACCATTCAATATCCACAACCGGGGAATATTTATCAGTTGGGAGAAATGAAGCTCACCGTGTTATTCCCCGATTCACTTATTGCAGATAAAATGGAAAATATTAATAATGCCTCCATTGTTTTCCGGTTGGATTATTATAATTATAGTTTTCTGTTTACAGGCGATGCCGAAATCCAAGCCGAACGGATACTCTCAAATCTTGACAGTCTGTTACAGGCAGATGTTGTGAAGGTGGGGCATCATGGCTCCAGCACCAGTTCAATTGGGAGTATGGTAAAACATGTTTCTCCAGAGTTTGCTGTTATATCAGTAGGGAAAAATAATCGTTACGGACATCCATCGAAAAAAATAGTACAGAGATGGGTAGATTCCGGAACGGAGGTATTCCGGACTGATGAAAGTGGGGCAGTTATTTTTAAAATTGATAGTAAGGGAATAAATATACAAACATTGGTCAAGAGGGACACGATGTAATGTTCCCCTATTCAGATTAATAATTGACACATAATAAATAATTGTTTCATCCCATTAATTCAATTCCCTAATTTTTTCCTATGAGAGATTTGATATTACACATTAACTGCCCGGATCAGCGGGGCATCATTGCCCAGTTTACAGGCGTTTTGTATGATCATGGAGCCAATGTACTGAATCTGGAACAGCATGTGGAACCTGATGCAAAGCTCTTTTTCATGCGCATTCATGCAGACCTTTCTAATATGGAAATTTCAGAAGATGCCCTCCATGAAATTCTCATGGCACAGGTGAAAAAGATGAATGCGAAGATTCAGTTTTACTACCCTGAAAATCGCCAGAAAATGGCCATTTTTGTAACCAGAGAGGCTGCCCCGCTCTATGACCTCTTGATTAAACATCAGTCCGGAGAACTCCCCTGTGAAATCCCCTGTATTCTCAGCAACCACCAGGATCTTAAAAATACAGCAAAGCAGTTTAATATTCCCTTTCATCATCTTCCTATATCACCTAAAACAAAGCCAGATCAGGAAAATGCAGTTCGTGAAATAATTAAAAAGGAAAATATTGATCTGCTGGTCCTGGCACGCTATATGCAGATTTTATCCAGTGCGTTTGTGACGGATTACCAAGGCAGAATAATTAACATCCATCATGGATTTCTACCAGCATTTAAGGGAAATAATCCTTATAGAAAAGCATGGGAGAGAGGGGTTAAGATGATTGGAGCTACAGCCCATTATGTCACAGCCGACCTGGATGAAGGCCCTATTATTGAACAGGACGTGGTTTCAGTAAACCATCAGCATTCTGTTCAGGAGATGATACAGGCCGGCCGGGATATTGAGCGGCGGGTACTTACATCTGCGGTAAAAGCCCATTTGCAGCACCGCATTATCCTGGATGGGCAGCGAACCATTATTTTCCATACGTAAAAATCCCGCTGCATTACGCTTGGAAAGCTCAGGCACTCTCTACACTATTTAACAAAAATCTGATATACACTGCTGTCATTAAAAGTATTACCGCCCCGCCCTGGTGCAAAACCCCAAGCCATACTGGCACCACCATAATCAGAGTAAGTACGCCTAATCCAAATTGAATGAGAATTGCCCACAGCAGCCAGTCGATAGCTTTTACCTGTTGAGGGGTAAGTTGAAATCCTTTGCAATAGCGCCAGAACCCCGGAATAAGCATAGTCAATACCCAGCCCAGTAGGCGGTGAATAAACTGGACGGTAAAAGTATGTTCTACGAAGTTTTTCCAAATGGGAGACAGAGGGAGTAATCCCCCGGGAACCCATTCGCCTGCCATTTTAGGGAAGGTATTCCAGCCATAACCTGCTTTTAGACCTGCTGTAAAGGCTCCATAAATAATTTGGAGAATTATTACTGCTATAATCCAATTGAACACAGGCTGGAGTTTTTCTTTGTTGTAAGCAGTAGATGGAGTAAACACTTTCTTATTCACAGTCAGCGCTGTCCAGAGAATATATGCCATAAGTCCGAAAGCCAATATCAAATGTCCCGCCAAGCGGTAATGACTCACATGGGGATTATCCACTAATCCACTTTTTACCATATACCAACCGTACAGACCCTGCAGTCCACCCAAAACAAACATAAATAGCAGTTTTTTCATTAGTGGGGGATTTAGTTTTTTCTTTATTAAAAAGTAAGCAAAAGGGATGATGAAAAATATTCCTAATAATCGCCCAATAAGGCGGTGGACATATTCCCAGAAAAAAATAAACTTAAATTGAGAGAGTGTCATACCCTGATTCAGTTTCTGATATTCAGGGTATTGTTGATATTTTTCAAACTCAGTTTCCCAAGCGGAATCATTCATGGGTGGGACTGCTCCTGAAATGGGGTGCCATTCTACCATAGAAAGTCCCGACTGGGTTAGGCGGGTAACACCGCCGATTATTACCATGAGAAAGATGAGCAGACAGGCAGAAATGAGCCAGATTGTTATTTGTGTATTAGTTTTAGGATCCATTTAGATGTTTTTACAGGCAGGAAAAATTAGGCATGAAATGATTATGTATTAAACAGTCAATTTCTTCATTTATCATTCCTTAGCTAGTTTTGAGCAAAGAGAGGCCATAGGGGCATATAATTTGGTGCTGATTGGGTATCGGTTCACCCCACAGATGCAGGGCTAATCATCAAATACTAACGCAGAGAGTTAGGGATTTAATATTATATCTATCAGCATTTTGCAGAAATCTTTTCAATTGCAGTAATTGTGAACTTTGTCTCTTTACCCCTGATTTCAAGCGTAAAATTTTCATCAATCTTTTTCCCAACTATGGCTTGGCCAAAAGGTGAATGGTAGGTTACAATCATGGGATAAAGATCCAACTCAAATTC
>CAJWYZ010000017.1 GCA_913049525.1 uncultured Fidelibacterota bacterium
AGCCCCGCAGTAGCGGGGTTTGGTTTAATGAGTATTCTTTGCAATATCATCAACAACCACTATCATATGCTTGACGAATAAACCAATACAATCATTATAATTAAAATAGATGGCCATGTAATAAATAGTAGACTTATAAATATTTATTCAATACTCTTCTTCTAATTTCATTTATATCAAAGCCCAATTGTCCATGTTCATTAATTGATTCTGTTACATCCAATGCGTTCTTCCACCCACCACACCATTCAGGACTCATTGCAATCGTTATACACGCGTTTCTATTGTTTTCTTTTAACTCTTTTATAAGTGATCCAACTTTTTCGATAAATCTATTGGAATAAATTTGATACTTTTCATCTTGGTGTTCCATAAAAAAGGTATCAATATCTATGTTAAAAATCAAATTTTCATGGCAAAATAAATCTTCATCTAAAATCATTGGAATTTCATTCATTTCATATTCTTGAATCTCATCGTCGCATGTATAAAAGTTAATTAAGGCCTCTTTTTCTAATATTTTAAAATATTGGATGTAATTAGACCAATTATATCTTTTATTATTATTTTCATTTAATTCTGAAATAAATTGTTCAAAGGTTTGTTTGCAGATTTTACTTACAGCCTTTCTTGTTTCTTTATTATTGGGGACTTCTTCATAATCATTGTGGTGATCTACATGGATAATTTGCGGATTCCCAATTATTATTTTTTCTTGTCTGTGTTTTACCCAACACCAAAGAGCAGATAAATGATTATCCATCAGATAAACATTTTCCTTCCTATACAACATATTAACATTGTATATACCTGATTCTTTAAAGATATCTTTACTGTAAATTATTTCCATTATTACCTTATAAAACATTACCTGAATTAATGTATGAAAACTATAACATAATTTTGGATTTATACCTAATTTGTAAATTAGAGAAATTCAAATGTTTAGTTTTTTTGCATTAATAGATCAAGACTTTATTTTAAATGAATGGGAAATATCCTCCCAAAATGAATGCCATCCTTTCAATAACGTATTTCAGGCATATCCGTATAGAGATAATAAACAATTGCTGGCAACTGACTGGAACAGTGATTCATTCACAATAAAATACTGCGGTGATCCTGATGAAAAAGGCAAGTCTCTATTTATTACAGAGCCAGGTGTTGTGAGATATTTATCTAAAGGAAAAGAGAACATCATTAACCGGAGTTCTGACGATATTGGATTTAAATATCAGATCGATTGGGAGAAAATCCAAAATCTGATGGGACCTGAAAAGTTTATACATCAGTTAGGGGCTATCATTGATCGCCAGTCATTGGATACACGAAGAATCGTCATCCCGGAACAGCCTTACATTCTCTACCTATCAAAAAAAACCCTATACTTCCATGATGTAGAGGAAGCATTCGTATTATTCCTAGATATTTTATTGTCAAATAATTGGAGAATACTAGAAAACAAGAATGTTGTTCTCTGTCCGTCCATGGTTCCACCAGAGACAAACTATTTACCACTGCTAACAACAATTGACTGGTTGTGTTCAGACCATAACATTCACCTTTTTATCACAACCTTGGATAAGGTTCAGCTCAAATATTTACGCCATTCTAAATTCATAGAAATCTGTGAGAATTTTATGCACCGTTCGAGAATTAAAGATTTTTCTGATTTACCGGTTTTAAATAGATATCCATATTTCATGTCCTGGGATTCAAACTGGCACCCGGATATGAAGGGCATGAAGTTGATACTCGAGTTATTTATGAAGTATAATATCAAAGATAAACTATACATTAAAATCCCCGATGGCTATCCCAACAATACAGTTGAAAGTGAAGTCTTTTATACTTACATCAAGGAGTATCAACAAGTGGTTGATATAGAATTGGTCACAATGCCTGAAGATAGAAAAGAATTACTTCAAGCCTTTTATCAGGAAGTAGAAGTCTTCATCTATGTCTGTTATATGGATGGAGGGCCAAGAACTGTGTTTGAACTGGCAGGAATGAACAAGAAAATTCTTTTTTATGACAGAAATGATTGCAATATTATAAAACACGGACTTCTAGATAAATATAGGGGATTTATCAGGTTTAATAAGAATAATTTTCAAGAAAAATATGAGGAAATAAGTGAAGAAAAATATCCTGAGACAGTCCGTTATTTTGATGAATATAACTGGATGAAAACACGAGATATATTTCGCGAGGAAACAGGTGATCAAAATATCAAAGGTTTTTGGTTTGATTGTTTCCTTGTACTAGATCAGGTTTGATTATTATCTATTGATGAATAAATGAATGAAAAAGATAGTTGGCCGTGAAGAGAATTCTGATTGTTGTAGCTCATCCAGATGATGAGTCTTTTTATTATGGCGGTAGGATGCTTAATAATCCAGAAAATGATTATTCGGTTATTATTGTAACTGATGGTCAAGGCGATGGAAAACCAGATGAGCGTCAAGCCCATTTACAGAAAGCCTCTGAATTATTTAGGTTTAGAATATTATCTTTTGGTTCTCAAAAAGATATAGAGGGGAAAAGACTAGATGTAACTGACATTATGACTATACTCAAGAAGTATCAACCTGATTATGATGAAGTATGGACACATAGTCCCCTGGGAGATTACCAGTCTCATCCACACCATCAAGACACTGCAATCGCATGTGCTCTGATATTCGAAGATAAAGTACGGTACAATCATATTGGGCTCTTTGGATGCGGTGATGAATTCAGCTTGACACATGAGGTATATAAAAAGAAAATGGAAACCTTGTATGAGTGCTATTCATATGAAACATCAGCCAATGAAATAGCATGCCAATATTATATCAGTGAGCGTATGACGTCTCTTCCGAATATTGATAGCATATTTCTGTTATATGCCTGGTTTGCTGAAAATGACGTAGAAAAGATTGTGCAAGAAGATTCTCGCTTTCTTGATATATGGCAGCTAAAAACATCAAAATATGAAAATACGAAGGTGGATATCACCATCAATATGTTATCTGAGATTAATAATTTCAATGGAAAACGTGGGTTAGTAGTTGGAGATGTGTCAGGTTTATATAGCGATAAACTAATTAAGAGTGGAATTCTCGAAAGATTGGATGGTATTGAAGTATTCAAAAAGTATCAACAAACAATCGAAAGGTATGGATCTTGGCACCGCAATATAGATGATGTTGAAGATACTCAATATAACCTTCTTCTGCTTATTGAAGTTATAAATCAATATTCCAATAAGCAGCTTGAGAACTTAATTGTAAATAGTTGTCCCAGTTTTATTCTTTGGATTGAACAGGAAATGACTTCAGAAGAAAATTTTTCAGTTTACGAAGCATTGGGAAAATACAAATTAATAACTAAAATAAACATTAACTCAGAATTTGAATACGATTTACATAAATATTTTTTGTTCAGACGATTAGGGGTTACTGTATTTTTATTTAAGAAAAACTTAACCAAGGTAGAATGATTTAACACAATAATGACTAAAAAACAGAGAATAGAATATTGGAATATGTGGAATGACCATTTTGATAATAAAGGTATTGAACTTGATGCAATGAAGTCACTGGTTGAATTTAATGGGAAAAAGATACTTGAGATAGGCTGTGGCAATGGTAGAATCAGCAGATTACTGGGTCCATTATGCAGCCAGCTCACGGCCATAGATAATGATGAACTGATGTTGGATGCAGCCAACATATACAATAATCCGCCTAATATTGAGTTCCATCAAATGGATGCTTTAGATTTGATATTTGATAAAAATACATTTGATGTTGTTGTTTTTAGCTGGGTATTAACATGTATGCAGGGTTATGAAATACAGGCTCTAACTGAAGCAAAAAAAGTCATTAATAAAGGGGGAAAGATTCTCATTGTAGATTTTGGAAATGCATCAGAATATGATGATATTATTAAGCCATTTGTTGAAGAATCGAATGCTTATGGAGCAAGAACTGATAATGCAAATATTAAAGAACTATTAAAAGATATATTTTCAGAACCCATTGATGTGGCTGGCCCTCTGAGTACAGAATATAAATTTGATACAGAATCTCAATTGTGTGATATGATTGAATTTGCTCTTCATGAATTGCATCAGGCCAAAGTAAATGATCAGAAGAAATTTAAGATTCATTTATCAAAGTATGGGCAAGGCTATAAAGAATCTGTATTGTGCTATTGTGCAGAAAAATAATAATAATTGCAGGCTTTTCAGTTTGCTATAGAATTTTTAATACGAACGATTAATATGGAATTGGGGAAACCACATTTCTCTTTTTACGTAACTGAACGCATTGACGGCAGGGCAAATTCTGTCTCATAGGATAAACACCATAGATTTCGCCGCGAAGTTTTTTTACTTCATTTGAACTCATAATATCTTTAATACTATTTTTCTGAAGATCCCCAAGAATGATACTCTGGTAGTAATCCTGACAGCATAAAAAGCACTTACCTTCCCAACTTATATGCAAATGACCGGCTATTCGCTCACAACCGCAGAAGCGATCCTGGTTAACGTGTGAATAAGAATTAATATATTTATTTGAAATTGAACCTGCTCGATTGTGGGAGTTTTGATTTACCACTTCTACATTTCCAAATTGACTGAAGTGTTCATCTATATTTTGTCTTCTAGGATCCTGGTTTTTTGTAGTTCCATTTATGAAAATGGATAACAGTTCTATTTTATCACTAAATTTCTGGATAAACATTTCCATTTGATGTACTGTGTGCTCGAATAAATGTGTTGGAAGCTGCATAAAATATGACCATTCTTCTGGCTCCATTGATGGTAGATTAAAAATCACGCCAACTAGATCATTGGGTTCTAATAAATCAATAACCTGTGGTGATAGTAATGTCGCATTTGTCGTAAAGTATAGTTTAAGATTATTTTCTCTCAGCTGTATAACACGTTCTGTAAAAAAGGGGTCAAGTAAAGGTTCATTGTAATGAGTGAAAGCTACCCATTCAATGTCATACGGTTTAATCTGGTGAATGATATTATTAAATATATCCTGTGACATTACGCCTTTCTTCTTTCGGGATTCACTTTGCGGGCAATAAAGGCATTGGGCATTGCAATGACGATTAGTTTCAATGTCAACTAGAAATGGATAATAATGACCTGTTTCATCCTCACCCGTTGGTACAATTACACGATCATCAAACAATTTTTGAATTAACTTCAAATCTTCTGGTTTGGAACAGATTGAATAAAAATCATTTTTAGGACCTGTTAGGTTAAATAATTGGTCGAATAAGCTATTCTGATGAGGCAGAAGAATATATTCTTCTGAGTTTATATCGTGAAATAACTGATTGCCTATTACATGAGAAAACATACTCATTTTGTACATTATATCAGGTTGTTCCTTTGATTGATGAATTCTTTGGGACATCAGTTATGTGTAGAATTATACATACTTTTAACAATAAAACCCGATCATACTTGGCAAAAAATATTCAGAAACTAATTTTTCTGCCAGTTTACATTCATTAGCATTTTCTGGAATTCTTCTCTTGCATTTTCATCGTTGATGAAAAGTTCCACAATATGCTGAATCATCTTAAAAAATATCTCGCAGTGCCCTGTTTCTAATACATTAATCTGTATTTTATCTTTTTGCTGAAGGTGCAGTACGGGGCAAACACCGCAATAGGGTTTAAAGGCACAATAATCACAATAATATTGTTCCAGAATTGATGATTCAAAAACAGACTGTGTTTTGGCATCAAGCAAAATATTATTTAACTGTTGATCATATATACTGCCGATTTGAAAATAGTCAGAATAAATCATTCTGCCCTCATCACAAGTATAGACTTGGCCGTCGTAATTATAAGTTATTTGTCCATATCCTGCTCCGCAAGGTGAACGGAGATCCATAAACCCCGTTTCATTGCCAAATAGTTTGGTCAGTATCAGCTCTAGGAAAAATTCAGAGATTTCTATTCCTTTGGCCCTTAACTCCAATACATAGCCCACGGAATTCTTCCAGAAATCAACAAATTCTTCCGGTGTATACACTAAATTTTCTTTGGTATCCAGGGCTTTGCCTAAAGGTGTTAAGGAGCGAATATTTATTTGCGTTATACCGAAATTTAAATAGGTGTCAATGATCTCCCTAAATAAGGGCAGTGATGTTGTTGTGGTTGTCATTAATGCGTTAAGTTCTACTGGTTCATCTGTTAATGAAGCCCATATCTTTTTATAAAGGGCGACCTTCTTTTCCAAGATTTCAAAAGCATTTGGATAATTCCTGCCCCGATTTTTTTCATGCAATTCTTTTGAACCATCAAGGGAAAAGCTTATACTAACATTATTCTCCATGAGAAATATTAACTTCTCTTTGGTAACTGTAGAAGTGAAATTCGTGATCAGGCTGTACTCTACCTGTTTATGATCTCTTTCTGCTCTTCGATTTGCATATTGTATTATATTTTTGATTGCAGGGAAATTCATCAGAGGTTCACCGCCTTGGAACTCAATGATAAAAGAATCCGATGGGCTTTCAAATATCCTGTCCACGGTCTCGTTTGCAGTAACCTGGTTCATATTGTTTGCTGCTACATTGCTTGCCGAAGCCTGGCAGTAAATACAGCTTAAATTGCAGTTGGATGTTACTACAACAATATGCAGGGTAGGCCCTTCGGTAAGAAACCCATATCGGATTCGAAGTTTATTGATATAAGAATCAATATTTTTTTCTGTAAGAAGAATAAAGTTTTTTTCCAGAACAGTTGATAGTGATTTATTAACAGTATTTTTCTTTAACAATTCATAATCTTCCTTTGATATGATCATCCAATTTCCAGTATCAACCGAAATAAAATATTCATCTTCACTGATCTTTAAGGACCTGAAATAGTTCACTGCCGGCAAATCAGAAAGCTGAAATGAGCTGATTTCATCCACCGGATTTCCTATTATCTGATTATATTTATCAATCAGCAGTCGGTTGGCGTTTTCTCGAAGTTTATCATCGATTGCTACCTCCTGCAGCGTCTCACCATTACTAGAATTACATTCA
The DNA here is from genome assembly GCA_913049525.1 of uncultured Fidelibacterota bacterium. Taxonomy (GTDB): domain Bacteria; phylum Fidelibacterota; class Marinisomatia; order SCGC-AAA003-L08; family D37C17; genus D37C17. The sequence continues at coordinate 7,059 of CAJWYZ010000017.1, forward strand.
GAAATAAATGATGGAGAGTAGAAGTCTTTAGATAATTTAATTGTATTAGTCATTTTTATCATAATAAGGCTCGAGAGCTTTCTTCATAATAGTTTTTCTAAGTGGGAGGGATTCCAACGATTTCATATAGATAAATTCAGCTTCAATAAGCTGATTGATAAATTCATTTTCCGAAATTTTGATATTATTGCCATTTTTAGGCTCAAACTGTATAAAATAGTCTGATTCATCTTCAAGAATGGCTACCCAATATTTCTTTAGATACATCTGCAGGGCTACGATAATAGCTTCTTTTTTATATAATGACTTTCTGATTTGTATTTTCTGATTCATCTATTATCCTTTCTTATAGGCACGTACTTCAATTCGGGTTGTTTCATTGTCAAATATTTCTGCTCCGCTATCTGCATCTGTCATATCCACACTTGCAAAACCTGCTGACAACAAAAGATCTCTAACGGTCTCTTTCTCTAAACTAGCATGTTGATGTTTTTCAGTATCTTGTATCCATACTCCATCCTGATATATATGCCAGTTGAACCATTCAATGCCAATATCATTCGATCGATCATATTCTGCAATCCGTAATAGTGCCCAGTGTTCATTCTCATGATATTGTTTATAGCCAGGCCAACATTTTCGAATATCATAAAGAGTAACGAAATCAAAAATAAATTGACCATTGTCATTTAGAATGCTATAAACATTGAGAAAATATTTTTTCCACAACTTTTCATTTAATAGATAGTTTATACTGTCATAATTGCATGTTGCAATATCGACAAGTTGAGGGGGTTTATAGGTTGTCATATCTTCTACTGATAGGATACGATCATCCTGTATTAATGTGTTTATTTTGGCTATTTCTATCATCTTATCTGACAGGTCACAACCAAAGGTATTAAGGTTGTTCTTCTTAAATAATTTCATCAAGAGACCAGTACCGCAACCAAAATCACAGATGGAATTGACACCTTCATTTTTTGCAATGGACAATATCATTTTATTTCTCTCATCCTGTGCAGATCGAGTAATCGTATCATAATATGCAGCGAAAATATTATATGGCAACTTCATGTATATTACTTGTATTAAAGTGAGAGCGTTTTAATGTTAAATGACCTTCAATAAAATCGTTTGTCTTGGAACGTTCATTTATAAACCCAAATGTTTTTTGTATGCTTTGTGCGCGCTCTTCAATCAATTCGGTTTCTGATGGGCCTCTAAAGGGAACATCCAAGCTCCAATCCTCTTTATTTGAATTCATATCCCTGTTCTTTTCAAGTGTATTGAAAAATAGGGTGTGCGGTGTGAACTGGTACGGATATACTTCCAAGCCATGAATATAATCTTGATTATTATTAATAAAATTCACTGTTTCAATAAAATCACTTTCTGTTTCTCCTGGCAACCCGGCAATAACGAAAAGATGGTTTAAAATTCCCGAGTCAGCTGATTTTTTCAAGATCTCTGCCCGTTTCACCTGATTTAATATCCCACCTTTATTTATACTATCTAACACGTTACGACTCCCACTTTCAAAGCCCCAGCTTAATAGGGTACAGCCACCATCAAATAAATCAGAAAAGATATTCCCTGCAGAAAAAGTGTTTTCAAATCGAAGCTGAGCAGCCCAGTAAATATCAAGATCCTTCAAATTCATAAAGTTCTTTATCAGCGCTGGTGGCAGCGCATAATCCATAAACTGAATATGAGAGATGCCATTATTTTTCAAAGAAATCAATCCATTATAAATTTCTTCGTCCTTAAGGCGCCTTGAGGGATACTTCTTTTCATCAGCCAGAGAACAGAATGAACAATTAGACCAGTAACATCTATAAGAAACACTCGCACCCATAACGGGAAATGGTGTGATATATTCTGATGTGTCAACTAAAGGTATAATGCCTGGCAGAATAGTAACATTTTTTACTGAAGGGCTAAATTCGGGGTAATCTACCGATCCATCATTTATGATAAACGGGTGCTTTGCATCCATTAACCAGAAATCCGCTGAATAGTCTATCTTATATGCGATGATTTCATCACAGATGTCAAAAATCCCTGAAGGGCAAGATAGAGATAGTATCTTGTCTAAATGTTCTCCTGTTAAAGTAATATGATAATCGTATTCATCCTTGAGCCAAGCACTAAGTACCATTCCAGGCAACTGCTGAGTTTGATTTCTGATTACTATTAATACGAAATCATAATCCAACTTGGAAACATCACTAGAAAGATAGGTTTTATATAGTCTCCGAAGGCCATTATTGGGATTTTGGGCATATTCAAGAACATCCTGTGAGCGGTGGAAATTAACCTCATTCTCATAATGATCCAGCCATAGGGTTGAGTTTGGGTCTGTTTTTTTGACCATGTAATCAAGAAAACCATTCAGGCATTCCTGGCTATTTACATAATGATTATGATCAACATTGATACTGTTGCCTGAAAATAGTGATAGTGATTGGCTGAGCAGTTTTCCAAACTTTGTATTATTCTTGCCATTTTCGTGTTGGAAGCTATTTCTAACAATAGAGTTATTCGATTCATGGGCTTCATCAATGAAAAATGATTTTTTCAGGCAGTCAATCAGTAAATCACTATTATCTTCTGTTGATATGTGATTCAACACTTGGCGGTACAACCGAGCATTTATATCAAAGGCATTTGCCAGAGCCCCATGATTTTGCAGAACTTTTGTTATTCTATGAATGTCCGGATATGGAATTCCCGGTTCAATAAATGGAGGCTCTATAACAAGTATTTTATGAGGCATCTAAATCAGTTGTTTTAAGTATTCCTGATTCCAGAAAAATTTGCTTAGGGCGGCATGCTCAATACGATCAGAACTGGTCAGCCTGAATTGTTTTTTATCTATTTTACATCTCTCTAAATAAAGAATTTCATTAATCTCCTGATTAAACACATCTTCGAACTTCTCTCCAAATAAATCAAGGAATTGGTTCAAGTCAACATATCTGTCACGGTTCAGTTTTTCTATGGTATAAATACGCTGCCGATCATTTTTGTAGACCATATCAAATACATAAGATTTACTTTTTGGGTTAAAAGCATACTTTTTTTCTCTGCACTCATAACGGAAAAAATCCTGTGCATATGAAAAAGATGAATGTCCGAAACCAACTGTATTATTGCCATATTCAGAGTCTGGCTGTGTCCGGTAGCCAGATAGTGAATATTCTCTCAAGTGTTCATCTGATGTAAAGTACTGATATTCTGTATTATCATCTTCAACGGTATCAACCCACCCGATTTCAGCAACTTTTTCTCGAGCTACCTTTAACATCTCAGGGACATGTTCTTTATTATAATTAACAATGGTTTTTTTTCTTGCTGAATCTAATTGGTCCATATGGTGCTTGAGATGCCTGAATATATAAACTGTTATGCAGTCAGCACCAGCCTCATATGCGACTTGTATTCCATCTCTGAGACCCTGGGATGTTTCTTCCGGCAGGCCAATCATCAAGTCTATATTTATCTCTCCAAAGCCAGTTTTCTTTGCATACCCGATGATTTCTCTAATTTTTTGTTCATCCGCATAAGCCCTGTTTACTTTCTTCAGGACATTTGGCTCGATAGATTGCATACCAAAACTCAATCTGCTGATGCCAAAATTTTTCAGTAATTCTATTTTTTCTTTTGAAGTGGTAAGGATAGATTGTTCATAGGTTTTTTCAGAACTAGGATGAAAACGAAAATCGTTTATTTTAGTGAGCAATTTTGACAGCTGATCTTCATTCAATAAGCTTGGTGTTCCACCTCCTATATACAGGGATTCAAAGGTACTCTTGGCAAATACAGGTTCAAAATATGTTATATTATCAATCAGATATTGAACATACAGGTCAATCAAATTAGTGTCGTGTTTGATCAGTGCATAATACATGCAGTAATGGCATCGGGTTTTATAACAGAATGGAATGTGTACATATAGTGAGAGTCTATCACTCAGCCTATTATTTTTCATGATTAAATTCCAGGCGTTTCTTATGAACTCGGCAGATTCAAATGGAAGCTTATTTGAAAAACTATTGACAGGTGTAAAAAGATTTTTCTCAATGGTTATATCTTTATACCAATTATATTTTTCAACAATATTATTCTGTAGTGTTTTCACGTGACTGTCTATCAATTATCTTTCTATTTATTGAAATATCATCAGACGTTCGTACTTTGTCTGCTCGAAAGTGCCCAGTAACGTAGAATCCTTATAGAATTCCATGACATTCTTATTTATCGTGATTTTATTTGAGTCCCATACACAATACTCATCTGCGTTCATTTCTACTTTCCAATCGTGAAGCCTGGATTTAGACAAGTCGAATGTAATTATATTGGTACTCTCATTGTAATGTGATTGCTTAATTTGCACGACAACACCGCCTAAGATCAGAATAGGATGCTTCATTTCTTCAATATAATCTTCAAGAATATCATTCATGCCGTATTTTTTAAGCAGGGTTTCAATAAATGAAGTGATATCAGCTGTTTTTTCACAAGAAAGAGAACAGGGGAAATAGTCAAAAAAGAGAGATTTCTCATTAAATAGATATGCGATTCTATTGGCCTTATAACTATATGTTTTTTCTAGCGGCGTATTAGATAGAAAAACCATTAACCAGTCTGTATGCGCATTTATTTTTTCATAAGATGCGGTACAGCAATCTGGGTAGCCCAGTAGCCTGCCAAGCGCGGTGGGGTCTTCGTCATAGTCTTCAATATGCATTGCTCGGGTTGAAAGCTCTGCTGTGCGTGACACCATCAGGGAGTACTCACCTCCATCGGGATCATTAAAATCAATTAGTTCTGTATAGGTATCACCCAGGCTGGTTGTAAAAGCTGGTTTCTGCCTGAAATCTGAACGTGCTATTTTTAAATTGAACGACTTCAGAGCTGGAAGAACAAATTCATAAGCATCATCGTTAACTACCAGCCGCATTACGGATTTTTTTCCATCAATTACAGCCAATGTTTCAATGATATTTCTCAAGTTGAAACAGGAGGTTTTATGATGTAGATCTAATAGTTGGTGTGTATTGTCCATTTACATCTCACCATTAAATAATAACATTCGTACATTGTCGCCCTGAATGGTCTTAATTGTATTGCGTCCTTTTAAAATATCCACAGAATCAGGTTGATTGATTCTAATTACCGATCCCTTACATATTGCCTTTCCCAAACTATTTTGAGTGGTCATTAATATTCTGTCTGGATTATAACGCAGAAGATTATTATTCAAATTCGCATGAGGGAAAATATAAATCCCTCTATACTCATTATATAGAACGGGAGAACTCATGATATTTTTTAGCTCGATTGCATAATCAGGTAAATAATCCTGCAAAATATTGAAATACTGTCTTGAAATAGCTTTCGCTTTTTCGCAGGTATATGAGCAGGGGTAAAAGCTGATAAGGTTTTTCATAAAATACCTGGCAGCAGTATTTAGTAAAAATGACCAGGGACCATCATGGGTGGTCTGGTCAGCCACTAGGGGTACCAGATCTCCCTGTTTTTTAGAAGAGATGGCAAGGTTTCTTTCGAAAGCCACCCGGCAGCAATCCGGATAGGATAATATTTCGCCAAATATTTCATCATTCTCTTTTTCAAATAATAAAGCATTATTTACTACAGCATCTGACAGGCCGATATAGAGCATAAATTCATTGCAAAGAATATTCAATTCTCCATTGGGGTCATATAAGTTGCTCCATCCTCCTTTTCCCTTATCCGTGGCATACTTGAAGGAAACTTTGTCACTTTTATAGTAGATATTATTTTTAGATAGATAGTCTGTTAACTGTTCATAACGATGTGGATCAACAGTGGTTCGCATGGCTTTTTTATTGCCTGTGAGTACCATTAACATTTCTACAATTTCAAGCTCGTTCAAAAGCTCTTTATCCAAGAGATGACGAATAATTTTCTGCATGGATGTTTTATTAGCCATAATGTTTGAAGAAGGTGTAGCTGATTTCTGCACTGATCCAATGGCAGTATTTAATGGTGGCTGCTGTCCGCCCTGAAAATTATTCTGATGGGGGTTAGAAGTGTATATACTGCCTTCCTGCAGAAGATGAATGCGTTCTATCTTGGGGAAGAGATTAATAAAGTTGAGGTATTTTTCACTGTCAGTTTCACCGTTCAGGTCATCAAGCAAGTCATCCTTATTAGAAAGATCATTAATTTCGCCTTGAATTTTATAGCCCAGTTCATGAAATGAATCAAATACTCGATAGGGTTTAGACTGGATATAGTGCTTTTCTGATAGATAATATTGAGAAAATTGAGGCGTTAAGGGAACGGATATCCATTTCCCCTTTTCTTTTATTGTTTTTGGAAGGATGCCATCAAGAAATTCTACAGACAGGTGGCCTTCTTTGTTGCCCGGCAGTAAAAAGGAGAATCCCGAAAATCCTATATTCTCGAATTGATCCAGGAACGGGCAAATATGACGGGAAAAATAATCCAATAATCTTTTGAATTTTAGCCAGTCGATCACCGGCTGATTGCCCAGGTCAAGCCAGAGGGTATCTGTATGGTTTTCAGGTGAAAGCAGATTTATACCGGAGCGTATTTCCTGATGGCTGAGACGAATCTTATTTACATCAGATATGGCGATTATAATATCGAGGGATTGAACACGGGTCCATGATGAGCCAATTTTATTCATTTCTGTACCATTATTGGAAGATATGGTCTCAGATTCCATTACGTTCTGAAAAGAAGGATTCATAAATCAAACTATTTTTTTCCACTGTTTAATCAGATCATTTCCACAACAGCGGGATCAGTGACAGGCTCAAACTCTTCATGGCCAAAACAATCAACATATTCAGTCCATGGGCCTTCGCATACCTTGTCCAGAACACATAAATTGCATTGTTCCCCCTTTGTTTTGATCTGCTTCCGCAGTTTTTCCCAGTCTTTTAGTTCATCTTCTCCTGTGGCCTGAATAAAAGCCTGATCATCTGACCCATATAGCATATATTTTATATCCAGTGAATTTTTCCAATATTCAGGTCTTTCTTTGAGTATGCATAATGGTATAGTTTCAAATTCCAGTTTTAAACTATTGTCTCTAGCAAAATCAAGAGCATCTATTACATGTTTCTGAACATCTTTATAAGTTGGAACAACTGCTTTAAATACTTCTTCCGGAAAGTCTTCTGCATGAGGAAATGCCATCATGATTCTTGTTATGCCAAGATTGGCAAGAAATTCAACGGTGTCTCTCAGCTGAGTCCGGTTCACTTTTGATATGACAAGCTTTCCACATACTTCAGCATTTTTATGCTTAATAAGGTTTTCTATCGATAGAACTGTCTGGTTAAAACTATTGGGCACCCGCGTTACCCTGTCGTGGATGTCTGCAGTTGGACCATGTATCGCTACGATAAACTGAATCTTGGGTGTATTGTCCAGAAAAGACAACATTTCGGGTTTAGCAAGCTTGCGCGCATTGGTCTGTATGGTGACCTTAAGTCCTTTCGAAAGGGCATAATGAACCAATTCATGAAAATCGTTCCGTATGGTAATTTCACCTCCAGTTAATACAACGGAATCAGAACCCCGGTCACATGCTTCATCAATAAATGTCTTAACAGTATCAGTTGATGAATCTATGCTTTCATCACCATCTTGAAGACTGACCTTTATGGGCTCAATGACGCAATGGGTGCAGTTGTTATTGCAGGAATATCCTACTTTGATATCAGTATACATCTACCACTCCTGTTGATAAATTTTTTTCAAGTATAGTTACTGCTGTTTCAATCTCAAATGGAATACCAGTATCCCTAATATCCTTTAAGTTCAATTCTTCATCTTTTGGGTGAATTAAATTCTCCGCACCAAGGTCTCGCAGAATCTTTATTTTATCTAATATATTGTCTACAGGGTATATGGCGAAGCTATTATTCCGGACAGGGCGGATATTGCCCCATGATACAGTTTTATTAGGCCATGGCGTATTGTTGGCATATGACATCACTCCTAATAAAAAGG
>CAJWYZ010000018.1 GCA_913049525.1 uncultured Fidelibacterota bacterium
GATATTATAGATGATTTAAAACAGGCTTTGGAAAAAGTGTGATCCTTTAGAAATTATTTGAGAACAGCAAATACCATCCTCCTTGCTGTTTAAGATGATTTATCTGAAATTTTGCTCATTATGTATTCAGCCATAGCGGTAATGGTCAGACTGGGATTCACACTTAAATTGACAGGGACGATGGATCCATCCACCACATACAGACCTTTGTATCCATGAATTTCGCCAGTATGGTCAATGACACCTTTCTCCTGGTTTTCAGACATGACACAGCCCCCCAAGATGTGCGCTGTAGATGATGTATTGAATAATACTTCTGGTAAAATACTGAGAGGTTCTCCATTGACCTTTTTGGCCATTCGTTTTGCAAAATCATTGGCAACAGGAATATAAGAAGGCACCTTCTTTTCTGTATCGCAATTGGAGTTCATGGATTGTATCCCCAAGCGCCACCATCGTGGTTTATAGTCAAAACGTAAGTAGTTATCAGTTTTTTGCATAACCAGTAGGATCGTAGTTTTACGAGCCCACCCAAATACGTTCAGGCTTTTCAAAAATTTAACAGGATGCCGTAGTGCAGTTCCAAGAAAATAAATAAAGCGAGGCCAGCGAGGACCATCACCAACCAAAACTGTTGATAAACCTGCCAGCGCATCCTGACCTGCTCCATACCGAACTGTTTCGATATGGGTGTGTTCATCTGGATATATCCCAGAGGTAATAGCGATACCTTTGGAGTAATTTATTTCCTTTGTGTTTGCTTTCACTCCAACTAAAGCCTCACTGTTCGTTCGTACAAAATTTCCTAATTGGTCAGAGAGGTTGGGCAGAGAACCCCTGTTTTTACACCGGAGGAGTAGTTTCACAGATCCCATAACACCACCTGAGAAGATCACATTATCAGCATGATATATTTTAGGAGAACTGAATATTTTTGTAAGCTTTTTAGTTGTAAGACTATAGCCTCTTTTCTGAGAAGGTTTTACATCACGGACTGTGGTCTCCGGAATGATTTTAACTCCAAGTTGTTCCGCCAGATAGAGATAGTTTTTATCGAGAGTATTTTTTGCTCCGATGCGGCAACCCACCATACAGCCTCCGCAGAATGTACATCCGGTACGTTCCGGTCCTTTACCGCTGAAATATGGATCGGAAACAGTTACTTTTTCCTTTCCGAAAAATATTCCCACATCATTAATATGAAATGTGTCTCCTCTTCCAATATCATTTGCACAGCTTTTTAATAATTCATCAGCATGTGTAGTCATTTTACTGGGTGTAGCTCCAAGCATTTTTTGAGCTGTTTTATAAAATGGTGCAATTTTTTCCTTCCAGTCTTTTATTCCCCATGCGGGATCATTGAGAACATCATCAGGTGGAATGAGAAGATTGTTGGCATAGACAAGACTGCCACCCCCAACTCCGGTGCCATGGAAAATAAAAACATCTTTCAATAAGGTCAATGCTTGAATACCGAATAGATACAGTTTCGGAAACCATAAATATTTTTTCAAATTCCAGTTTGTTTTTGGGAAATCCTTTGTTTGATATCTTTTCCCCTGTTCAATTACAGCAACCTTGTATCCCTTTTCCGCCAATCGTAAAGCGGAAACGGAACCACCAAATCCGGATCCAATAATAATATAATCGTAATAAGAGGCCATATTTTTTTCCATAAAAAATTAGGGAAATCCTCTTTATCAAAAAAGAATATTAAGTTATGCACCCATTATCAATTCTATTCGTATTCATAATTTCATTCGTAATATTCAGTGTGTTATTTTTGATGAGAAAAGAAATCATTAAATGAAATCAGGAGAAAAGAAAATCGGACTTGCACTTGGCAGCGGTGCTGCAAGAGGATGGGCACACATTGGTGTTCTCAAAGCATTGGAGGAAGCAAACATTCCTGTTCATTTGATTGCTGGAGCGAGCATTGGATCCTATGTTGGTGCAGTGTATTCCGGAGGGGGATTTGACAGTCTGAAAGAATTTGCACTGTCAATGGATAGGAAAAAATTCTTATCCTATATTGATGTTGTGTTTCCGCGCTCTGGTTTAATAAACGGAAAAAATGCAACAAAATTGTATTCAATGCACTCAAGTATTATGAGATTTGAAAATTTGCCTATTCCTGTAAAAATGGTCGCAACAGATATGAACACTGGAGACAAATTAATATTGGATGAAGGAAATATTCCCGAAGCAATTCGTGCCAGTTGTTCAATTCCCGGAATTATCACTCCGGTTAAAATGCGAAACCGATGGATTATTGATGGTGGGTTGATAGATCCTGTCCCTGTTTCTGTAGTAAAGTCCATGGGAGCACAATGTGTTATTGCAGTTGACTTAAATTCTGGAGTAATCAATAAACAAAAAAAGAAGGAAAAAGAAATAAATAATAAACCAAACAGAAAACAGGGATTAGCAGAAAAAAACGAGGTGATAAATCAATTGTTTTCAAAATATGATCAAGCCGGGAAATTGATGAGAAATAAACTGAATCAGTGGTTTAAACAATCGGAATCCAGTCCGCATATAATTAATATTATTGGATCATCAATTAGTATTATGCAGGAACAAATTACAAAGAAAAATTTGGAGATTGATCCTCCAGATATACTGATTCAACCTCAATTGCCTGAAGTTAAAATGTTCGATTTTGATCAGGCAGAGAAATCAATAAATGAAGGGTTTAATTGTACTATGGAGAAAATTGAGAGTATAAAGAACCTGATGTAAAATATTTGAACAATTGACTATGAGTAATATTTTTTATAGGACGTTAATATTACCTTTGTATTTAAGTTTCATTCAAATTAATCTTTTAGCACAAACAGGAGAAGCAATGAATAGCGCAATTAAAAAAATAGTGAAATCAGATGAAGAATGGAAATGTGATTTGACTAAGGAGGAATTTTATATATTAAGAGAAAAAGGTACCGAGCGTGCTTTTGCCGGAGAGTATAATAAAAATAAAGAACCCGGTAATTATGTCTGTGCAGGATGTAGCTCCTTATTATTCTCATCAGAAAAAAAATATGATTCAGGTAGTGGCTGGCCCAGTTTTTGGGAACCAGCTGAGGAAACGAATATTATTTCGAAGTTAGATAGTAGTTTGGGAAGAATAAGAACTGAAGCTCTTTGCGCCAATTGCGGGGGACATTTGGGGCACGTATTCAATGATGGTCCCGATCCTACGGGTCTTCGTTACTGCATCAACAGCGGAGCTCTTCATTTCCAAAAGGAAAAGTCTCCAGATAATATCAAATGAATTATCTGGAATGGATTACTTTCCAAAAGTGGTAATGGTTTTTATTTTGTCAGGAATTTTTTCAAATACAAATGTCGAATTAAAAGTTGGTGAATCTGCGCCTGTTTTTTCTTTAAAAGATCAGGATGGTGCCATTCATAAGTTATCAGATTATCGGGGGAAACAGGTCGTAATTTATTTTTTCCCCAAGGCTGGAACACCTGGGTGAATTAAAGAAGCATGCGGGTTCCGCAATGCATATTTTGAGTTTGAAAAACAGGGAATAATCGTATTTGGAATAAGTTATGATTCCCAAAAAACACTCAAGAAATTTAAAGAAAATTATAATATTCCTTTTTTCTTTTTGTCCGATAGAAAAAAAGTTGTTTCAAAACAATATGGTACAAAAGGATTTCTTTTCCCAAGAAGAAAGACGTTTGTAATTGACAAAAACGGGAAATTGAGGAAGATATTTAATAACGTAGATGTCCATAATCACGCTACAGAAATTCTGAAACTATTTTCAAACGAAAATTAAATAATTTATATCTGAGAGCAAACTTTCCGGGAAACTTAATTTTTATCAGTAAGTTCAATTCATGAGTTCAAATATCTAATAGCATCGGAATGAAGTACATAAAAGTATTAGTAATATTTCCATTACTTTCTCTGTTAATTGGGGCGAGTATTTCTGGTTTTATCCGGGACAAAAACAATGGTGAGCCATTAGCATATACAAATATAATTCTTCTTGAAAATGATATTGGGACTGCAGCTGATGTAAGTGGGTATTATATCTTCCCAATTGTTGATGATGGCAAACACACTATGAGAATCATGATGATTGGTTACAAAACATTGGAACGGGAAATAACTGTTCAGGATATAAATTTACGAATTGACATAGAACTGGAGCCAACTGCTTTGGATTTTGATCAAGTCACTGTTTCAGCTGAACGAATGCGGTTTGAAAAGCGTGTGGATATCAGCAGAATGAACCTCACCAATAGAGAAATTCGCAGGGCTCCTGCGTTCATTGAAGCGGACATATTCCGAACTCTGCAGTTTTTACCCAGTGTGAGTGCCAGCAATGATTTTAATGCTGCCTTAATTGTAAGAGGAGGAAGCCCTGATGAAAATCTCATTCTGCTGGATGGTACAGAAATATACAATCCCTATCATATTGGCGGAGTGTTTTCTACTTTTAATGCAGATATGATTTCTGATTCTGAGTTTCTGGCGGGCGGTTTCCCTTCAAAATATGGAGGCCGGCTTTCATCGGTTCTTAATATAACAGCAAGAGAGGGAGATTCAAAAAATGGACGCCTTCCAGATTCCCTGTATATATATGATGTGGAGGTAGACTGGCCATGGAATTGGAATTCACGGAAAAGAAAAAATAATTTGAAAAAATATTGGGATTTTAGTAAGGGGTCAGGGAATATTAGTCTCTTATCAGCCAAGTTTCTGGCTGAGGGGGCACTGTATAACGGTTCATGGATGATATCAGGAAGACGGACGTATTTTGACAAGTTTGTTTCACTCTATTATGATTATAGGGATGAAGAGGAGCCCGGCAACTATTATTTTTGGGATACTCATATAAAAATGAAGACATCAATCAACCAAAACAACCAGCTTATATACAGTCAATTTTCAGGCAAAGATAATTTAGCTCTGGGTCTGGAAGGATTGGCCAACATTGATTTTGATTGGGACTGGGGGAACCGCACACAAAACCTTAGTTGGAGATACATTCCAAACAGTAATTATATCGTAACCACAAGGTTGTCAAAAACACAATATAATTTTGATGTTGATTTTGAGATTGATTTTAATCCAAGCACAGGTACGGCTGATACAAGTACAACTGATTTATCATCAGGATCTACAGATCTTGATTTATTTCTGGATAACCTTGTTGAAGATGTCGATCTAAATCAAAATATTAAATTTATTATTACTGATGATATTTCATTTGATGCGGGCTGGCAGATTAAGAATCTTAATCTAGATTACAAGGAAATTTTTTCAGGTCAACAGGTCACCAGCATACAGTCACAGCCGAAGATTTACAGTAGTTTTATTAATATGACCCTAAAGACAAGCCCATTGCTTTACATTAATCCGGGAATTAGAGTATCAAAATACAATAGGTATGATAAAATGCTCATAAACCCAACACTTGGAATAAAATTTAATCCCATTTCAGATCTTGCCCTGAAGGCCAGTGTTGGAAGGTACTCTCAGTTTTTGTTTACTGTGAATCAGGAAAATGAATTGCTGAGAATAGTTGATTTCTGGCAACCAATTCCTGATGGTGAAAAGCCTCAAGAGGCTGACCATTTGATTCTTGGAGGTGAGTATTGGATCAGCACCGGAAACACAATATCTCTGGAAACATATTATAAATCTTATTCCAGCATTTACGATCTTAATCCTGCGCCTGATTACGCCAATATTGAAGAAACATTTTCCCTCTCTGGAACAGCTGAAGCATATGGTGTAGAATTCCTGTATCGTTTCAATAAAAATAAGTTGAGCGGATGGGTCAGTTATGCCTTTTCAAATATCAGAAGATCAGTGGATTTAAATTCGGATACAATTCTTGATAAAGACAAAGAAATATACCCTGCAAAATATGATAAGCCTCATACATTTAACTCATTACTGAGCTATCAAATCAATGAAAAATATTTTCTGGGACTGAGTGCGACATTTGGATCCGGGCAAACCTATACACCTGTAATAGGAAAAGTGCATCAGGGAGGGGTGCGAGCATATGGGAGCTTGGAAAATCCATATAGCAATTTCGGTAATATTTATGGGGTCCGAAATGGAGCTCGGTATCCCAATTATTTCAGGACTGATATCAGCCTGGGGAGAAAATCTAAAGTTTTTGGTTTAGACGGTGAGTTAAAATTTCAAGTGATTAACATAACCAATCATTATAATGTTCTTCTCTACCTGTGGGATCACAAGGCCTCACCTTCAAAAGTGGAAGCGTACAGCATGTTTCCTATAATTTTAACCTTTGGCTGGGAATTTAAGATATAATGAAAAAATATCACCTTTTATTACTTATTATTTTACTGGGTTGTAGACAAGAACTGGATATTTCAGAATTTTCATTCAATTTTTCAAGTTATGTCCCAGAACTCAGGATTGAAGCATTGATATTACCACATGATGCAACTGCTATAGTTAGAATCGATAAATCCTTTTTAATTAATGATACTGAATTATATGATTGCAGAGATAATGATTTTGGATATATATCTGAAGATTCATGTCAAACAATTGATGGTGCATTCTGGCATGGTGATGAAAATGACATGGTAGCTGATTGCGGTGACTGGAACCCGTTCATTCATGATTTAGGCTCGGATGGTATAGAATCAACTGATAATAATTCTGATGGAGATTATGAAGACTTTGGAGATATTGCTCCAGATGAAGACGGAACTGAAAATAATGGTATTCCAGATTGTGATGAACCGAATATGGATAGTTACACTGAAATATTGCCAAGCATTCATGACTCAACTTGCACGGTGTCAATAATAAAGACAAGTATTGATGGCACTGAAGATTTATGTAGTTTTTTCTTCGAAGATGCTGCTGGATACTTTTTTAATAATATGTATACAGGTGATAAGTCCAATCCTATTTTTGATAATATTGAAACTGTCACTTATGGTGCATATATCCCAGATTCTAATTGCGGTGAAGACTATTGGACTGATTACTCTGCTGAGTATAGTTTTTATGCAGATTGTAGTGCCTCTGGATTTGGTATTATTGAATCAGAAGAACCCATTACTATTTCAAAACCAGTTGTCTTTATTTCAGAAAATGATGTTGAAGATATTAAAAGTTGCGATGATTATGACTGTCTAGTATCTTCCACCTCAATTAATTTTCAGGAAGATTCTCTATATTTTGGGCGTTATTCTTTAGACCAAAAAATTAGATGGGCCAGCATATTGCCAGATGTAACATTTCAGGTTGTGCAGTATATGTTTGATAGGGGGAATAATGAATACAAATATTATCATAGTCATGCTGGATTTAGCCCTCCGGAATTTCAGTTTAATGATGTTGCAATTAGTGAAGAAACTATAGTGACTGAATTTTATGATGGTGAAGGAAACGGGGAATGGGATGATGAAGAAATTTATGCAGATGAAAATGAAAATGGTCAATGGGATGAAGGGGAGTATTTTATTGACACAGGAGATACTATTCCTGAGGTTGATACATATTATTATGAAATTTTTACTTTTTCAGATAGTTATAGAAATTATTATTTCCACTATCAATTGTACCTTGATGATCCAGAACGAACAAACCTGCGTGATGAGGAAAGTAATCCTGTAATGGGGGCATTTGGCTCCATGACGTCTGAAAAAATACATTTCAGAATTATAGATTGCACGATACATGGACCATCCGATTGTGAAAATACTGAGATAACCAAATCAGTATGTGAATGGAATGAAAATATTTCCCTTCAACCTTGTGTTGATTATGAGGGTCCTATTTGCTTGCCTGTCGATTTTTCAACTGAATATTGTGAGTAATATTTCTCTTTAATCCTGCAAACTTTGTGTGTTTAATACTCCTTCCACAAAATAACTTCCTAAATTCATCCTTTGACAAACTTATTTACTCCTTAATACTTTGACTTTGAAGATTGGAACTGGGATTTTTCACCCATCTTTATTTAATCACAACGAAAAGATATTAACCAGTAACCAATTCAACTGCTTTTCTTGAAAGGGATAAAAAGGTGGTTAATTTTCCTCCAAATACATGGAGTAGTTTTATTTCTCCTGATTTATTGACGTCCAGGCGGTATCTCCAGGAAAGGATAGGGGCGTTAAGGAGTTCCAACACCATGGATGTACACGAGTTGGGTTCCAAGGTATCCTGTTGTCAATGCTATGGCAGAAAGCAAACCTAGAAAAGCAAAGGCAAGATAATCTATTTGTTTATTTTCCATTTTCCGGGAAAAGAAATAAATCCAAAGAATGAAAAGGACCAGACTGCTCCAAGTAAAAATATCGGCAAAACTTTCATGGAGTTTTAGTTGTTGGAGCGTTTCAGTTGGGAAGCCTTTTTCTCCTGCTGAAAGAGCTGCTTTATTGCCGGAAAAACTTGCAAGGAAAGTAAATGGAATGCTTAAGCCCAAAAGCCAAATCCCGATGACTCTGCACATCCAGTACGGGCGCCATACCTGCACGGCGTGAAGAAAGAATGCAACACAAATCAGGGCGATAGGGAAGTGGACAATATAAGGATGCAGGATGTTCAAAAAGGTATCACCAACGTTTGGACTTGAATGAGATTATGGTCTTTCCCACTGATAAATCGTAGCCCGTAGGGGAATCGAACCCCTGTTGCAGGAATGAAAATCCTGAGTCCTAACCACTAGACGAACGGGCCAAAAAACGGGGCAAATTTAGATTTTACATGTGTTCAAATCAACTGGTATCATCCAGTATTTAGCTTTGCTGTTTTTTGATGGTGGCCATTTCAATTCCATCGAAAGAGCATTTTCTGTCGCTCAAGATATTTTCTTTTTTCAAATTCTGTTATGTTAAAAGTTAAATATTATTTACTAATCAACAGTATATTTTATACTCAGGTATATATGAGAAATAAAAAACTTGAATACTGGTTAATTGTGCATAATTTAATTAGAGGAGAGTAAATGAAACTATATTCATGGAATGTGAATGGAATCAGAGCTGCAGAAAAAAAAGGGTTTCTGGATTGGCTGCAAAAAATCCAACCAGATATTATGTGTGTCCAGGAAACCAAAGCTGCTGTGGATCAATTGTCTAATTCGATTTTAACAGATCATGGGTATCACGCATATTTTCATTCTGCTGAGAGAAGAGGATATAGCGGTGTAGCCACGTTTTGTAAATCCAAACCTCTCTATGTGCAGGAAGGATTAGGAATAGAACGCTATGATAGAGAGGGCAGGGTTTTATTAACAGAACACAACGATTTTCTGTTGTACAATATTTATTTTCCTAATGGGCAGAAAAATGATGAAAGGCTTCAATATAAACTGGATTTTTATGATGATTTGTTACTCATTATCAATGAACAGGTTGAATCAGGAATGAACGTAGTTGTAACTGGAGATTGGAATACAGCACATCATCCTATTGATCTGGCTCGCCCGAAGGATAACATCAAAAACTCTGGCTTTATGCCAATCGAAAGAGAAAAGCTGGACATCTATGTTGAGAATGGATGGGTAGATACATTCCGCATCTTTCATCCGGAACCGGAAAGATATACGTGGTGGACCTACCGCTTCGGGGCACGGGACAGAAATATTGGTTGGCGGATTGATTATTTTTTCGTTAACAGTGGTTTTTCCGGGGAATTAATAAATGCGGAAATCCACGATGAAGTAATGGGATCAGATCATTGTCCCATTTCACTTGATCTGAAATAATTATACTTAATTACATGAAGATTTATTGGAAGGATTTACAATCTCTCCTACTCTACTGACCGATAACCATTAAATCTGAAGCAATTGCATCGGCAAAGGCAAAGCCATCGCCCGTCAGTTTCAAACTTCCATTTTGATGTAAAATAAATGGCTTCCATTTTTCCAACCTTCCCAGTTCTTTTTCAATTTGGACAGAATGATTTTTTGCTATGCGGTTCAACTGTAAACCATTTACAGTACGCAGGCCAAAACCGATAAGATCGTGAGTCATTTCTTTTTCGGATACAATGTAACTGTTTTCAACAGGAGATTGACCAGATTCAACAATTCGGAGGTATCGGTCTAGATCACAAACATTGTTATAACGGTTTTTCCCATCAAAACCATGAGCGGAAGGTCCCAAACCAACATAGGGATCGATTTGCCAGTAATGGAGATTATGACGGCATTCTTTTCCCTGTTGAGCAAAGTTTGAGATTTCATATTGTTCATACCCATTTGAGGTTAAAATATCTCTGGTGATTTGGTACATCTTTGCATCAGTATCCGAGGAAGGCATTACCACCTTCCCCTGCTTCACAAGTTTATTTAATTTTGTTTCCGGTTCAAGAGTGAGTGAGTATGCGGAGATGTGTTCCGGACCTAAGTTTATAATCGTTTTCAGGTCTCTCTTCCAGATAGTTTTTGTTTGCCCGGGAATGCTGAAAATCAAATCGCAGTTAATATTTTCAAATCCTGCTTTACGAGCGAAATTAAAAGTGGAAAAAACATCCTCAACGGTGTGAATCCTTGTGAGGAACTTAAGCAGGGTGGGTTCCAGGGTCTGAACACCTAGAGACAGGCGATTTACTCCCAGGGAATGAAAATCAGCCAGCTTTTTAGCAGGTGCCTCTCCCGGATTTGCTTCCAGGGTGATTTCAGTTAATTTGCTCAGGTCAATTTTTTTAGAAAGGGTTTTCAAAATCTTTTCCAGATGAGCAGGTTTTATGAGGCTGGGTGTGCCACCGCCGATGAATAATGTATCAAAAGTTTTGGTGTATGGAGCAAAATCAAATCTTTTAATCTCTTCAATCAGTGCATGGATAAACCGGGGAAGATCCTGATTTTGGTCTGCAGCTGAGTAGAAATCGCAGTACACGCATTTAACTCTGCAGAAAGGGATGTGGATATAAATTCCGGCTGCGGTCAATTTTTGTTCTGTGATTTAAGAGTGTTAACCTGCAAGACCCTGGAGGTCGTCCCGGATTAGCACGAGGATCGCAGATTGGGGCACTATCAAATATGCTTGATTCTCCACTTTGATCTCGATTGCAGCTTTATTCAAGAATAAGGCATAGTCTCCTAGATCTGCCTGTGGTGGAATATATTTCAGTCTCTTATCCCCTTGCCTCCAGGGTTCCTCGATATTTTCGTCGGGATTTCCCAATGGAATTCCAGGACCAACTTCGACAACAATCCCGCCACGCACATCCTGTTTTTCCAGAACACTTGCAGGCAGATATAATCCCGCAGCAGATTTCTTCTCATCCTCGTCTGGCCGAATTAATACACGATCACCTACAACAATCACTTGTTTGTTTTTACTTTTCATTTTCCGTATGTTCCAATATTAAATAGAATTATTGGATTTTGCTATTATTGTGTGTTGACAGAAAGAAGCAGGGAATTTTCAATTATCTACGGCATTGAAGTAGATTAGGATAACATCTATTTTCTCTGTTTTTATCGTGTAAATTAGTATGAATTTAAACACTGTGATACTCACGTAACTTTATGAAAACCCCCGTATATAAAAGATTGGCAAGATTGGTTTTACGTTATTGGCCATATCTTTTGGTCTCAACAATTGCTGCGATAGCTTTTGTTGCGTTAAATACATTTTCGATTTCACTTCTTGCTTCCCTGATCAATAATATTCTAACAGATTTTGATTCTATCATAAAGGAACAGTTAATCTGGGCTCAGGCTGAGCAATTAACTCTAAATGAAAAGTTAAAATTTTTAACTAACAAAATTATTCTACAGGATTCTCAGCTTGGCTCACTCAAGAGGCTTTGTCTGGTGATATTTGGAGTGTTTTTGTTAAAAAATGTTTTTCTTTATATAAAAAATATTATGGTATCCTACGTACAATTTTCACTTATCGTAAACATTCGGAATAAATTATACGGGCATATTCATACGCTTTCCATGAGCTATTTTAACAGGAAGAAATCTGGTGAGTTGACTTCGGTAATGATGAATGACGTGAATGTTATGCAGGATGCATTTACCACAACATTCCGAAAAATTCTCGTGGCTCCGATTAATATACTTTTCTTCGGAACATATTTGTTCATTATTGATTGGAAACTCTCTCTTGTGGCACTATTGACACTTCCTCTCGCAGGTTTTCTCTATGTCAGTGTCGGTGTGAGTATTCGACGTAAATCAAAAAGAATTCAGGAAAAAATTGCCTCCATAATGCATATTTTAACGGAAGCTTTATACTCAATCAGAGTAATTAAAGCTTTTGCTACTAAACGTTATGAGATTCAGAAGTTTGAAACGGAGGGAGACCGATACTTTCAATTACTTTTCCGCCGGGCAAAGTTGAATAACCTGGCCACACCTATTAACGAAATCATTGGAGTTCTTATCGGTGTTGTTCTCCTTTGGTATGGAGGTATGCAGGTAATCCAGACAGAAACCCTGACTTCTGAGGATTTTTTACGCTTTATATTAATGCTATTCGCCATGCTTGCCCCAATTAAAACTTTAGGAACTGTTAACATCACAATTCAAAACAGTTTAGCGGCTGCAGAACGTGTTTTCAAAGTTCTTGATTCAAAACCGGATATAAATGATAAACCGGATGCGAAGGAAATTGAATCATTTTCTAAAGAAATTAGATTTGACAAAGTTTCATTCGATTATGAAAAAGAATCAGATCCTGTGTTAAAAAATATATCTTTTTCAATTCCTAAAGGTTCTGTTGTTGCACTTGTAGGAGCCAGTGGAGCGGGGAAATCCACCATTGCTGATTTAATTCCCCGGTTTTATGATACTACTTCAGGCTCGGTGAAGATTGATGGAGAAGATATCAAGGAAATTAAATTAGAAAGTTTACGCAAGATGATGGGAATTGTTAGTCAGGAGGTTGTTTTATTCAATGATACAGTAAGAAATAATATTTCTTATGGACAGCCCGAAACAAAAGAAAGCGACATTATTTTTGCTGCAAAATCAGCAAATGCAATGGAATTTATAGAGTCTTTGTCAGAAGGGCTGGACACTATCATTGGAGAAAGAGGGGTTAAATTATCAGGTGGACAAAAACAGCGAATATCTATTGCCAGGGCAATAATCAAAAATCCTCCTGTTCTTATTTTGGATGAGGCAACTTCCTCATTGGATACGGAGTCTGAAAAATTAGTACAGCAAGCAATTGAACAACTTTTGAAAGACAGGACAGTTTTGGTTATTGCACACAGGCTTTCAACGGTGAAAAATGCCGACAATATTGTTGTATTGGAAGAGGGTGAAATTATTGAAAAAGGGACGCACAATGCTTTAATCCAAGAAAATGGATTGTATAGTTACCTATATAAAATCCAATTTAATTAATAATTATTTTTCTCTAAAATATTAATGTTGAAAATAAAAAATCAATTTCAAACGAACCTCTTTTTTAAAACAGTTAAATTATTATCACAGAATAGTATTCCATTTTGGATCGATACTAAATCATTATTGAGTTTAATGGGAATAAAACTTGGTTTACCTTTGTCTGCTGATAATAATATTAGTATTAGCATTTATGGAGAATATTTCACTCGGTTATTAGCTATAGAAAAAAAATTAGGGAGAGCCTATCGTTTTAGCTTTATGTCTAATCTTTCCGGTCGTAAATGGATAGAAAATGAATATTGCCGTCTTGCTGTGTTAAACCGATGGAAGAGTAAGGATAAAGCCTTCAAAATTTTTATTACGCCTAAATATAAGGTGGATAACCATTATCGATGGGTGGACAATCGTAGTTGCAAAGAAATCAATGTCAAGTATTATGATCAATTGGAAGAAATTAAAATTTATGGTCAATCATTTCCTGTCCCACACCAGACTGAAGAATATTTAAAGGTTCGTTTTGGAGAAAATTGGAAAATTCCAAACCTAAAATGGATTGCAAGTATTGATGATAATACTATCCTAAATGGTTCAATATTAGAAAATATTGCTCTCACAAAAGTGATTAATAACTCTCCTATTGAAAAAATCCAATTGAAAGAGAAAAATTATCATCAACGCATGAAAAATATGCTGTTAAAAACAATTGATATTTTAAATCAAAAAAGGGTTAAATACTGGCTGGAGGCAGGTACACTTCTGGGAATTATACGTGATGGAGATTTAATCCCCTGGGATTATGATGCTGATTTAGGGATATTGGCAGATTCAGCCGCTGAAATCATGAAACTGCGCTTTGATTTTTTACCAAATTACTGGATTAAAAAAAGGAGAATCCAATCTCAATGGATCCCCGGAGATATGCGTGCAATTAAAGTGAAAACTACATGGGAAAAAATAAAACAAATCAATTTTCATGTGGATTTATTTTGTGTATATCCTATGCAGGATAAATACCGCTGGGTGGACAGCAATGCATTGAAGCATGTAGATAGAAAATATTATGATACATTGAGTACAATTGAGTGGGAAGGACGTACAATCAATATTCCAAATCATACAGAAGAATATCTTTCCCTGCGTTATGGAAATTGGCAAATTCCGGAACCTAATTATAATGCTGGACTGCACGACGGTTCCATTGCTGAAAAAGGCTTTTAATTCATTACTAAACCAGAATAAACATGACAGCAAGTAAAAAATTCAAAAAAGTATATATTGGTCTGTCTGCTGACCTGATTCACCAGGGCCACATAAATATTATTGCTGAAGGGTGCAAACTGGGTAAGGTCATCATCGGTTTGCTGACAGATGAAGCAATTGCCAGTTATAAACGATTGCCCCTCATTGCCTTTGATGAGCGTAAACTGATCGTG
>CAJWYZ010000019.1 GCA_913049525.1 uncultured Fidelibacterota bacterium
TCAAGCAATGTTGGGGAAGCTTTCTTAGCAGCATCTCTAAGCGCCATAGAACCTGCTATTTTGAATGCAATTTCACTGGAATCAACATCATGAAATGAACCATCAATCAGAGATACCTTAATGTCTTCCAATGGGTACCCGCACACAACACCATTACACATAGAGTCTTTTACTCCTGCCTCAACAGCGGGTATGTACTCTTTGGGAATTTTACCACCAACAATCTTATTTTCAAATTCAAATCCTTTTCCAGCATCATTAGGTTCAATAATAATAACAACATGCCCATACTGGCCCCTGCCACCTGACTGTTTGACAAATCTGCCCTCTTGCTCCACTTTTTTTGTAATACATTCTTTATAGGACACCTGAGGTGAACCAACATGAACGACTACATTAAATTCTCTTTTAAGCCTATCAACAATTATTTCTAAATGTAATTCACCCATTCCTGAAATAATAGTCTGCCCTGTATCTTCATCACTTCTAACAATAAATGTTGGGTCTTCTTCAGCTAATTTTATCAATCCATTGGTAAGTGCATCTTGACCGTCTTTAGTAGCAGGCTCAACAGCAATTGATATTACAGGCTCAGGGAAATCCATAGATTCAAGCAAGATTGGATGATCAACTGAACAGAGCGTATGACCTGTTTTAGTATTTTTCAAACCAACTATTGCAGCTATTTCACCTGTTGTTACCGTTTTTCTCTCTTCTCGCTTATTAGAATGCATCAGCATCAACCGTCCTACTCTCTCTTTTTTACCAGTATTAGGATTTAGAATATGTTCTCCAGTTGAAACTGACCCAGAATACACTCTAAAAAATGTCAGCCTACCAACATAAGGATCGGTCATAATTTTAAAAGCAAGTGCACTGAAATGGTCTTCATCATCAGGCTTTCTTTCAACTTCAAGTGTATCGTCATCAACATCAAATCCTTTTACCCCACCTACATCTAGAGGTGAAGGTAAATAATCAATAACTGCATCCAATGTTCTTTGTACACCTTTGTTCCTAAAAGCAGATCCGCAAAGAGTTGGTATCATAGTACCATCCAATGCAGCTTTCCGAATAGCAACCTTTATTTCTTCCGGAAGAAGCACTTCTCCTTCAAGATATTTTTCTAATAAATGTTCGTCATAAGATGCAACTTCTTCCAATAAGTGTAAACGCCATTTATCAGCAACCTCCGCCATATCAGCAGGAATTTCACCATATTCGAAACTAGATCCATCCTCAGAAGTATAAAGAATGGCTTCCATCTTAATTAAATCAATTAACCCGGTAAATATATCCCCAGAACCAATAGGCAATACAATAGGAACAGGATTTGCATTTAGCCTGTCCTTAATCATTTCAATTACCTTAAAAAAATCTGCGCCTGTACGATCCATCTTATTTACAAAAGCAATTCTTGGCACACCATATTTATCAGCCTGTCTCCATACAGTTTCAGATTGCGGCTCAACACCACCAACAGCACAAAATAATGCAATTGCCCCATCCAATACACGGAGAGATCGCTCTACCTCAATTGTAAAATCTACGTGACCTGGAGTATCAATAATATTTACACGATTCCCATCCCAAAAAGCTGTAGTTGCAGCCGAAGTAATGGTTATTCCACGTTCTTTTTCCTGATCCATCCAATCCATGGTAGCAGCACCATCATGTACTTCACCTAATCTATGGGTGCGTCCCGTATAGTATAGAATACGTTCAGTGGTAGTAGTTTTGCCAGCATCAATATGGGCCATAATGCCAATATTTCGAACATGCTTTAATGGAATATTTTTCATATTATTTATCTAAAGTGGGAGAAAGCTTTATTTGCCTCTGCCATTCTATGAGTATCCTCTTTCTTCTTAACAGCAGAACCATCATTATTAGCTGCTGCCAGTAGTTCCGCAGCCAATCTATCTGCCATAGTCTGACCTTTTCTGGATTTTGAATAACCTATAATCCACCGCATTGCTAAAGCCATTCGACGACCTTCAGATATTTCTATCGGAACCTGATAAGTAGCACCACCAATTCTTTTAGATTTAACTTCAAGAACAGGTGCAACATTTTCTAATGCTTTTTTAAATAATTCAATACCATCGTCGACCTTTCCCTGTTTTTTAATTTTTTCAATACTCTGATAAAATATTTTTTCAGCAAGGCTTTTCTTCCCCTGTTTCATGAGATTATTAATAAACTTCGCGACTATCAAATCTCCATATACAGGATCCGGCAGTATCTCTCTTTTTTCTGGTCTTCTTCTACGCATGAATTAAAAAATGAAATTAATTTTTAGGTTTTTTTGTACCATATCTCGAGCGACTTGTCCTACGCCCCTCTACTCCCGCAGGATCTAGAACACCTCTAATAACATGATAACGAACTCCAGGCAAATCTTTCACCCTTCCACCCTCAATCATCACAATAGAATGCTCTTGAAGATTATGACCCTCTCCCGGAATATAGGCTGTTACCTCAAACCCGTTTGATAATCGAACACGAGCCACCTTTCTCAAAGCAGAGTTTGGCTTCTTCGGTGTGGTTGTATATACACGAGTGCATACACCTCTTTTTTGAGGACAGGCCTCTAAAGCAGGCACATTATTTTTCTTAAGCTGCTTTTTTCTACCTTTCCTGACAAGTTGGTTTACTGTTGGCATTTGATTCCTAGCATAGCTTGGTAATTTATAAAGTATCTAAAATTTAACCCAAGCATTTATTCTGCATTTTTATTATTATATTCTATTGGGAAATTCAGCGCCTGATTATTAATGATTAAACTAATTGCCCTGCAAGTTCTTCATGCTGATTCTCCTCAACTGGCAACTCAACTTCTTGAATTTCAGATTCTCTTTCTTGCTCACCCGGGTTTGTTACTACTAATCCTCTGTTTTGCAAAGCACCTGTTCCAGCCGGAATTAATCGTCCGATAATTACATTTTCTTTCAATCCCTTGAGATAGTCAGTTTTTCCTTCAACAGCAGCATCAGTAAGCACACGCGTGGTTTCTTGGAAGGAGGCCGCTGAAATAAAACTTTCAGTATTAAGTGAGGCACGCGTAATCCCCAATAAAAGTGGACTAAAAGTCACGGGTTTGGGCTTGGAGGTTTTGATTGGTTTTTTCCCAGACTCTTTCAAGCCTTTATTAACATCCTTAATATTAGATGTATAAACCACATCACCCTCTTCATAGTCAGAATCTCCGGAATTCGTAACAACCCCTTTCTTTTTCATCTCTTCATTTGCATTTTGAATTTCGAATCGATTTATACGATCTCCATGCAGGTATAAAGTATCACCAGCATCTTCTACCGTTACCTTCTTCATCATTTGACGAACAATCACCTCAATATGCTTATCGTTTATTGCAACTCCTTGAAGTCGATATACTTCCTGAATAGCATTTACAAGAAATTCTTGTACTTTTGAAGCACCGCCAATTCTCAAAATATCTTTTGGAGAAACGGATCCTTCACATAATTTATCTCCGGCAAATACCAAATCTCCTTCGTGAACAAGGATATGTTTACCATAAGGTATTTTATAAATATTTTCTTTCTCTTTTCCAATTACATGAATTTCACGGATACCACGCTTTACTTTTCCGTATTTAATTGTTCCATCAACCTCTGTAATTACAGCAGGATTTGCAGGGTTTCGAGCTTCAAATAATTCTGCAATCCGAGGAAGACCACCTGTAATATCTCTGGTTTTCCCCGCATCCCTTGGAATTTTAACCAAAATTTGGCCAGCCTTTACCTTATCTCCATCACGAACAATAACGGTAGCTCGAACTGGTAAAATACTAGCACCACCAGAGGCCTCATCTTTTCCGGTACCCTCAATATGAATATGTGGACTTAAATCACGGTTTTTAGATTCCGTAATTACAATCATTTTCTTTCCACTTTCTACTGCTTCTTCAATATACGTTTCACCTTCAATCATATCTCGGAAATGAATGATTCCGGCTGTTCTTGCTAGAATAACATCTGTATATGGATCCCATGCAAAAAGAGTTTGTCCAACCTTTACTTTTTCACCGCTTTCAACAAAAACTTTTGATCCGTAGGGCACTTGCCAATTTGAAATAGAATTACCCTTTTTATCCATTAATTCCATTGTTCCATTTCTCACAGATGCTACCATTACATCATTTCCACTCTCATCCTTAATACTAATTAGATTTAAGCTGTCTGATAACTTAATAGTACCCTCCTTTTTGGCACTTCTATGAGATTGCTCAACAATTCTAGAAGCTGTACCACCAATATGGAATGTTCGAAGGGTTAACTGCGTACCTGGTTCACCGATTGATTGGGCCGCCATAATTCCAACGGAATCACCAATACGAGGCTCTTTATGAGAGGCCAAATTTAATCCATAGCAACACATACATACACCATGCGGCGCTTCACAGGTAAGTACTGACCGCACTTTTACTTGATACACATTGCCTTTAGAAATTAAATCAACTGTTTTTTCATCAAGAAGCTTACCTTTCTTGGCAAATTTAGTATTATCTATTGGATCAACTATATCTTCCAGTATATACCTTCCAATAATCCGCTCTTCAAGGGGTTCAATAATTTCTTCACCTTCTTTTAAATCTTCAAGCATAGTGCCCTGGACTGTCTTGCAATCTTCCATTGTTATTGTTACATCTTGAGCAACGTCAACCAATCTACGAGTTAAATATCCCGCATCTGCAGTTTTAAGGGCTGTATCTGCCAAACCCTTTCTAGCTCCATGCGTAGAAATAAAATACTCAAAAGCTGACAATCCTTCTTTGAAGTTTGATTTGATAGGATTTTCAATAATTTCGCCAGATGCTCCAACCATGGATTTTTTTGGTTTTGCCATCAACCCACGCATACCAGCGAGCTGTTTTATTTGGTCTTGACTTCCTCTCGCACCAGAATCTGCCATCATGAATAAAGGATTAAACCCCTGATCATCATTTTCTAATTCTTTGAACATTGCATTAGCAACATCACTAGTAGCATGTGTCCAAATGTCAATAACCTTATTATATCGCTCACCCTCCGTTAAAACATGTCGATCAAATTTCATTTGAATTGCTTCAACCTGTTTTTGAGCGGCATCTAATATTTCATTTTTTTTATCGGGAATATGAATATCATTTATTGCAATTGAAATTCCACTTTTAAATGCGAACTCAAATCCCAAATCTTTTAAATCATCTAAAAATGAAATCGTCTGGTAATTACCAGCCTCTTTATAACACTGTCCAATTATATTGGTAAGTATTTTTTTATTCATCGTTTTATTTATATAAGGCATCTCCTTGGGTAATTTTTCATTAAAAATTATTCTTCCCAATGTGGTATCATTTATCCAGCCGTCTTGCAACCTAACACTCACATAAGCATGAAGTGAAACTTCATGATTTGAAAATGCCAATTCAGCCTCATGAAACGATCCAAATTTTGTGCCCTCACCTAAATCCCCAGATCTTGGACGGGTTAAAAAATAACACCCTAGTACCATATCCTGAGATGGAATTGCAATAGGGCTTCCAGTTGCAGGATGAAGAATATTGTGACTTGACAACATTAATAGCCATGCTTCCATTTTAGCTTCAGCTGACAATGGTACATGCACTGCCATTTGATCTCCATCAAAATCTGCATTAAAAGCTGCGCAAACTAACGGATGCAGTCGAATAGCCTTTCCTTCAATTAATACTGGCTGGAAAGCCTGTACACCTAATCTATGCAGTGTTGGAGCACGATTTAATAATACTGGGTGATCTCTAACGGCATTTTCAAGCACCTTATAAACTTCAGGAGCCTTTGTTTCAACCAACATTTTTGCGCTTCTAGGCGTTCGAGAATAACCTACTTTTATTAATTCATAAATTACATGTGGCTTAAATAATTCCATCGCCATTTCTTTTGGTATGCCACATTCATGTAATTTCAATTCAGGCCCAACAACAATCACAGACCTTCCGGAATAGTCAACACGTTTGCCCAATAAGTTTTGACGGAACCGGCCAGACTTACCTTTAAGTGAATCACTCAAAGATTTTAGTGGTCTTCTGGTTCCACTTCTTACGGCAGATTTCATTCTACTATTATCAATTAATGCATCCACAGACTCTTGCAGCATACGTTTTTCATTTCTAAGAATTACATCTGGCGCTTTAATTTCCATGAGCTGCTTTAGACGATTATTTCGTATAATTACACGTCTATACAAATCGTTCAAATCTGAAGCCGCAAACCGACCACCATCTAATGGTACTAGCGGACGTAATTCAGGAGGAATTACCGGCAATACACTTAATACCATCCATTCTGGTTTATTATAAATCTTCTTTTCAATTCGTGGATCAAACTTTTTAAGAATCCTTAAACGTTTAAGTGCCACTTCTGTTTTCTGAACTGATGTTTTACTTTTTACAACCTCTAAAAGTTCATTTATTTTTCCCACTACATCCAAATCGCGTAATAAACGAAGCACTGCCTCACCACCCATTTCTGCTTCGAAATATCTATCTTCATCACGATCATCTTCAGAAACTACGTCTATTCCAAATTCCTGCTCAAGCTTTAAATAATCTTCCTCTTCTAAAAGCTCACCATATTCCCTGCCAGACGCACCTGGATTAAGAATGACAAATTTTTCAAAATATACAATCTGCTCTAACTGTTTAGTAGTATATCCCAAAAGGTAGCTGATTTTACTTGGGATTGACCTAAGATACCAGATATGAATTACCGGCACAGCCAATGTTATATGACCAATTCTATCTCGTCGAACAGATTTTCTGGTGACTTCAACACCACAACGATCACAGACTATACCACGATATCTGATTCTTTTATATTTTCCACAATGGCATTCCCAGTCTTTTGTAGGGCCAAATATTTTTTCACAAAACAGGCCATCTTTTTCCGGCTTATATGATCTGTAATTTATAGTTTCGGGCTTAAGAGTTTCGCCGAACGATCTATCTAAAATTTCCTCTGGAGACAGCAATCCAATAGTAATAGTGCTGAAAGATTGCGATAGTCTTGAGCTTGGTTTATTTGAAAATAACAATTTTATCTCCTTCGGTTAGTTCAATAATACGTTTAGCCCTAATCCTTCTAGCTCTTTTACTAAAACATTAAAAGATTCAGGAATACTTGATTCAGGCGTATTTTTTCCGCGAACCAGCGAATTATACAGCTTTGTTCGCCCATCCACATCATCTGATTTTGTAGTTAATATTTCTTGAAGCGTATGAGCGGCACCATATGCCTCTAAAGCCCATACTTCCATCTCTCCAAATCGTTGACCACCAGCCTGAGCCTTACCACCCAAAGGCTGCTGTGTAATAAGTGAATATGGACCTGTAGCACGTGCATGCATTTTATCATCCACCAAATGCGATAATTTTAGCATATAAATAACTCCAACTGTTACAGGTGAATCAATTTTTTCACCTGTTCTACCATCCCATAAATCAACCTTGCCAGTTTCTGATAAACCAGCAGATTGCAACTCGCTTATCACATCTGCATGATTTGCACCATTAAATACAGGCGTTTTATATTTTTTCCCTAGTTTTTCACCTGCCCAACCCAACATTGTTTCATATAGCTGACCCAAGTTCATTCGAGAAGGCACACCAAGCGGATTTAGAATAATATCAACCGGAGTTCCATCTTCAGTGAAGGGCATATCTTCTTCAGGCACAATGATAGATACAATACCCTTATTTCCATGGCGTCCTGACACTTTATCACCGATTGAGATTTTTCGTTTTTGAGCAATATAAACTTTAGCAAGCTTCATGACACCCTGCTGCAATTCATCACCCACTCTCAATTTGAAAATTTCTTTTTCTAAACGCTCTTCTAGTTGTCTCAAATTTCTACGGTAGTTCTGCCATATTTTGAGAATTTTATTCCAAATTATGGGATTTTCTACCCATGGAGATTTTAAAGAAAGCGTTTCATAATCAAGCTTCTTAATTCGGGATGGCGTGAGTAAAGTCTTCGCCTTAATAAGAGTCCGATTTGTAGTGGCATCTCTCATTCCTCCAGAAATTTGCTCTGACAATTGAGTTTTTAACAACTCATCTCTTTTCTCCATCAGCTCGACCCTGTCTTTTCGTGCATTCCTCTGCAATACTCGAATCTGCTGCTTTTCTTCATCCCTGATTGCAATACTTTTTCTCTCAAAGAGCTGCGTATCGACAACAACACCATGTACACCCGAATCACAGCGCTTTGAGGCATCTTTAACATCACCAGCCTTCTCACCAAAAATTGCACGAAGTAATTTTTCTTCAGGCGTTGGATCTGTTTCACCTTTTGGCGTTACTTTTCCAACCAAGATGTCCCCCGGATGGACTTCTGCACCAATACGAACAATTCCCCGAGCATCTAAATTTCGCGTTGCCTCTTCACTTACATTTGGAATTTCGTTGGTAAGCTCTTCCTCGCCTCTCTTTGTATCCCTAATTTCAACTTCAAATTCCTTCATGTGAGTTGAAGTGAGGGTATCATGCTTTACCAAATTTTCGTTGATAATGATAGCATCCTCGAAATTATATCCACGCCAAGGCATAAAAGCAACTTTTAGATTTTTTCCCAAAGCCAAAACACCATCCTTAGTTGAATGACCATCTGCAATAATCTGACCTTTTTTAATTTTCTGTCCCAAGCTCACAATTGGCCGCTGATTAATACAGGTATTCTGATTTGTCCGTAGAAGTTTTTTCAACTTAAATACTTTCAAATTCTCATCAGGAACCAATTCTAATTCAGCTGGCTGACCTGATGAGCGAATGGTTATTTCGTTCGCATCAACACTTTCAATTGTACCATCGCAAGAAGAAACCATGGTTGCCCTCGAATCCAACGCCACTCGATCCTCCATTCCTGTGCCAACGATTGGTGGATCTGGATTAAGTAGTGGAACCGACTGTCTCATCATGTTTGATCCCATTAATGCACGGTTTGCGTCATCATTTTCAAGGAAAGGGATTAGAGCCGCAGATACACTCACAATTTGATTGGGAGAAATATCTCTATAATTCACAGAATCAGATGAAACAAGGGGAAAGTCCTCACCATTTCTTACACGAATAGTATCTTTTACGAATTTACCCTTTTTAACCGCCTCTGTAGCTTGCGCAATATGGGCGCGCATTTCTTCATCCGGTGATAAAAATACTATATCTTCAGAAAATGAATACTTTCCAGAACCTTTCTGAATTATTTTTTGATAAGGAGATTCAATGAAACCCAACTTATTCACTACAGCGTGAGTTGCCAATGAGTTGATAAGTCCAATATTGGGACCTTCAGGAGTTTCAATTGGACATAGACGTCCATAATGAGTATAATGCACATCTCTAACCTCAAAGCCGGCACGCTCTCTAGATAGTCCGCCAGGACCAAGTGAAGAAATTCTTCGCTTATGGGTAATTTCAGCCAATGGATTTGTTTGATCCATAAACTGAGAAAGTTGACTCGTTCCAAAAAATGTATTTAAAACAGTAGTAACAATTCGTGAATTTACTAAATCTTGAGGAGTAAGGCTTTCTGCCTCCCTTTGATTCATTTTTTCCCGAATGTTTCTATGCATTCTACTCAGTGCAATATTAAACTGATTCGCAAGCTGCTCACCAACCGTTCTCACACGACGATTACCCAAGTGATCAATATCATCTGAACCTCTTTCACCTTTTCTCATGAGAATCAAATAATTAAATACCTGAATAAAATCATCACGAGTTAATATCGGTTCATCAATAGGTGCATCAAGATCAAACTTTTTATTTATTCGATATCGCCCTACAGCACCAAGATCATATTTTTTGGTAGAGAAAAACATTTTTTCGATGAACTTCTGCGCAATTCCTACAGAGGGAGCCTCTCCCGTCCTAAGATGTTGGTATAATAATTTTAAAGCCTCATCTGATGACTTTGTAGGATCTTTTTCCATCGTGTTTTTCAGCATCTGAACTTCTAAAGATTCTTCTTTTTTTGCAACAGTCAATTCTGAGATACCGATTTTTTTCCATTCATCAAGACGCTTTTCGGTTATTACAACTCCTGTTTCCGCAACTACTTCACCTGTACTTTTATCTACAATATCCTCTAGTAACGTTTTATTTAGTAGATTTTTCTTACTACTTATTTTATATGATTTAGCTAACTCAAAAGCCTCGAGAATCTCTCTGTTTGTTGAAAACCCTATAGCGCGCAATAGCAAGGTAGCCGGGAATTTTCGACGGCGATCAATAATTGCATAAATACAATCATAAATATCAGTAGTAAAATCTACCCAAGAGCCTCTGAATGGAATAATCCGAGCCTGAAATAATTTGGTTCCATTGGGGTGAAAATTTTGATCAAAAAATACGCCAGGACTACGCTGCAACTGACTCACAATTACTCTTTCTGCACCATTAATAATAAAAGTGCCGCTTTCTGTCATATATGGAATATTACCAAAGAATACATCCTGCTCAATACTCTGAACATATTTACTTCGATCATTTTCATCAGTAATATTTAAAATAAAACGAACTTTTAGAGGAACTGATAAAGATATTCTGCGCTCTAAGCACTCTTTTTCAGTATATTTCGGCAAGCCTAAATAATAGTGCTTGTATTCTAATATATAATCATTACGAGCATCCTCAACAGGAAACATGTTTTTAAATACTGCCTCAAGACCTTTATTTTCCCGCTTTTCTGGCAAGATATCTTCTTGTAGAAAACTTTCCCAAGAAGCTAATTGAATTCCTAGAAGATCGGGTATGGGTATTTTAGGTTGAAATTTTGAAAAATCATGGCGTGCACCATTTTTCATTGCAGTGTCAACACTCAAAGTAGATTACCTCCGTTTAGAATAGAAATTATTGATGAAGCTTAATTAAAGTAGTGTTTCTACTTTAAAGTAACTGTAGCGCCAGCTTCTTCTAATTGTTTTTTTATTTCTTCTGCCTCATCTTTGGATACAGCTTCCTTAACCATAGACGGCGCATTATCTGCCAATTCTTTTGCTTCTTTTAAACCAAGAGATGTGATAGTACGAACGACCTTTATTACATTGATTTTCTTTTCACCAACGCCAGTCAATTCTATATCGAATTCTGTTTTTTCTTCAGCTGCGTCTGCACTCCCTGCAGCTGGAGCTGCACCACCTGCAATTGCAACAGGGGCTGCCGCTGTTACTCCAAACTTATCTTCGATTTCCTTAATAAGTTCGGATATTTCTAACATATTTGCATTTTCCAAATATACCAACACATCTTCTCTTTTAATGTCTGCCATTTTCTTTTATCTCCTGATTACGATATTAAGATTTATTTTCTTTTAAACTTGTTAACACTCCTGAAAGTTTTGACATAGCACCACTCAAGACACCAACTAATTTGCCCATTGGCTGATTTATTGTTCCAACAAACATTGACAGCAATACATCACGGGAAGGGAGGTCTGCCAACTCTTTGTATTTTTCTGCGCTGAATATTTCACCTTCAAATACCATTCCAACAACTTCCAACGTTGAATTCTTATTTTCTTTTTCAAAATTGCGAATCACACGAGCTGGAGCTGTAGGATCGCCAGCTACATAAGCTATCCCTATTTGACCTGAAAGCAATCCATCTAATTTGTTTTCAAATCCCGCATTATTTGCAGCAATTTTTGTAAGAGTATTCTTTGAAACAAAATAGGATACTTCATTTTCCCTAAACTGTTTACGCAACTCAGTTGCCTGAGCAACATTCATTCCAGAATACTTGGTGAAATAAATGCCAGAGGAATTCTGAAACTTTTGCGTTAAATCATTTATGATTTCGGTTTTTTGTGGAGTTGACATTCGTAATTTCCTATCCTGAAATACTCGATCTATCTAATTTAATACCTGGGCCCATAGTGGAAGTCATGGTTATTTTTTTCATATAGAGCCCCTTTGCCGCCTGAGGCTTAGCTTTCAATATTGCACCCAGAAATACCTTAGCGTTTTCTACAATTTTTTCCTTAGAAAAGGATACCTTCCCAATACTGTTATGAATTATTCCATTTTTTTCCACTCTAAATTCTATCTTGCCGGCCTTTACTTCAGTTACAGCTTTTGCGATGTCTTTAGTCACTGTTCCAATTTTAGGATTAGGCATCAGACCTCTTGGGCCAAGTATTTTTCCCAGCTTACCAACTTCAGCCATCATATCAGGCGCAGCAACTACAACATCTATATCAGTCCAACCACCCTTAACCTTTTCTACCATATCATCTGCGCCAACAAAATCAGCCCCTGAATTCCTAGCTTCTTCAGCCAAATCATCTCTTGCAAAAACCAATACTTTTATATCTTTTCCAATACCATTTGGCAGTGCAACCGTTCCACGCACAATCTGATCCGCATGCTTGGGATCAACACCTAAATTGACAGCAAGCTCAACCGACTCATCAAACTTTGGATGACTAAAGTTTACCAACAATTCAGCAGCAGCTTCCAAGCTATATTCTTTTTCCCGGTTAATTTTCTCAAAATTACTATTATATCTCTTTGAATGTCCCAAAATTTATCCCTTTACTACGATGCCCATACTTCTGGCAGTGCCAGCAATCATTCGCACAGCAGATTCCACATCTGATGCATTTAAGTCAGGCATTTTAATTTCTGCGATTTGTTTTAATTGAGCATTGGTTACTGTTCCAATTTTTTCTCTATTAGGTTCACCCGAACCTTTTTGAATACCAAGCGCCTCTAGTAGCAACGATGCTGCAGGAGGAGTTTTGGTAATAAATGTAAATGATCTATCTGCAAATACTGTAATTTCAACCGGTATCAATTTACCTGTCTGCTCTTGGGTCTTTGCATTAAATGCCTTACAAAATTCCATAATATTTACACCATGCTGCCCTAAAGCAGGGCCAACCGGCGGTGCAGGGTTAGCTTTTCCTGCAGGTATTTGAAGCTTAATAAATCCTATTACTTTTTTTGCCATATTTTTTTACTTCTCTATTTCTACTTGGAAAAAATCTAACTCAATAGGCGTTGGTCTTCCAAAAATTGAAACCGTTACCTTGACTTTTTGCTTATCCTCATTAAGACTTTCCACAAACCCTGTAAAATCAATGAATGGACCAGCAACTACTTTAATAGCATCACCTTTTTTAAATGGAGTATCAACTACTTCCATTCCTTCTTTACGCTCCACCTCTCCGAAAATTCTCTTTATCTCATCCTCTCGTAAAGGAATTGGATTTTTCCCTTTTGGGCCTACGAAACTAAGCACTCCTGGTGAATTTTCAACCACATACTTTGTATTTGCGTTCATGTTCATTTTAATTAAAACATATCCAGGAAAGAACATCTTTTCCTTGATTCTTTTTTTATTGTTTCGCATTTCAACAACTTTCTCATAGGGTACAAATACTTCTTCTATCTCATTGGTAATTTCATTATCACCAGCAGCCCTGAGAATTTGTTCCTCAGCACTCTTTTCCTTTCCCGAAATTACCCTTAGGGAATACCAAAACATTACAGTCTATTTACCACCTAAAATTCTCGAAACGAATTCTGACAAACCAAAATCTACAAAAAATAAGAATATAGCAATCATAACGGAAAATATACCCACAATAACCGTAGAACCTAACATCTCTTCTTTTGAAAGCCAAGTCACTTTTTTCATTTCAACCTGAACACCATTAAAATATTGCGAAATTTTTTGAATCATTTTATTTTTCTGATTTTAATTAAATACTTTAACCAACACTACAATGAATCCATTTTAAACCGGGCTTGCAGGTGAGGAAGGACTCGAACCCTCAACTCCCGGCTTTGGAGGCCGGTGCTCTACCAATTGAACTACTCACCTAAACCTATCTCTTTACTTTATAAAATTGTTATTTTGTTTCTTTAAAAATAACATGCTTCTTCACAACAGGATCATATTTTTTAAATTCAACACGATCAGGATGAAGACGCTTATTTTTTGTAACAGAATACCGATAGCCCGTTCCGGCTGTGCTTTCAATCTGAATAATGTCCCGTTTACTGTTGCCTGCCATTTCTTTACCTATTCAACAATTTCAGTTACAACACCCGCGCCAACCGTATGACCA
>CAJWYZ010000020.1 GCA_913049525.1 uncultured Fidelibacterota bacterium
AACCTGGTAATGAAATAAGAGAATCCACTTTATTTTTAGATAGGGAAATGGCAGGCTCCATGAATCTCATTATAAAAGTAGAAGGTGATTTGAAAGATCCTAAAGTGCTCAATAAAATGGTGGACATTCAAAATTATATCTCAGAGTTTCCAACGGTAAATACCACTTTCTCAATTGCGGATATAATTAAGGAAATGCATAAATCCATTATGGATAATGATCCGAAATTTGAGACAATCCCTGAAACCCGTGGAAAAATAAATAATCTCTTTACTATGTATTCTATGTCTGGTGATCCGGATGATTTTGAGTCACTGGTAGATTACGAATATGAAACCGGACTTATTACTGCTATGATGCAGTCTGTATCAACCAAAGAAATTGTGATAATGGCCGACCAAATTAAAGTCTATATTGAAGAAATGGGATCGGAAGAGTTCACAACAGAAACTTCTGGAATGATGATGTTTTTGAAAGACTTTACAAATCTTGTGGTTCAATCTTCCATTAATAGTATTATACTATCAATTGTCATCATACTATTTATTGCATGGATATTTTTCCGTCATTGGAAGTTTGGACTACTTTCAGTCATCCCTCTAACTTCAGCTGTTATTCTTAATTTTGGTCTTATGGGTTGGTTTGGTGTTGATCTGAGTCATTTTACCGCTTTGCTCACTTCCATTATTATTGGGGTGGGTGTGGATTTTGCTATTCATTATATTTCAGAATTCATTCATTATTCTAAAAATGAAATTGGTGAAGATAAGATCAGCAGGCAGGTGGTGGATGACGTGGGTTATCCCATTCTACTGGATGTGTTTTCTAATATGGGATTTGGAGCACTCATCGCATCTTCGTTAATACCGCTGGTTCATATGGGGGGGCTCATGGTTTTTGCCATGATTTCCACTTCATTAGGCACCCTCACAATTTTAGCCTCAGTCATGGAAATTAATAAACAAAATCTATATAAAACAGGAAATGCATAATATGAAGAATTTGGCTATTATCATTATTATCATCAGTTGGATGTTCGGATTGACCGGTGATGAATTGGTACAAAAAATGGAGGATAGGATTACTCCAAAAGATTCAAAGGTTGATATGGTAATGACTCTAACCAATAAAAAGGGAAAAACCAGAGAGTCATCTTTGCGTTCTGCTACCAAAGACGATGGAGCCAAACAAATAATATGGTTTCTTTCTCCGGCAGATGATAAGGGTGTATCATTTTTGAAAATTGAGCATGATGATAAAGATGATGAGATGCGCATGTGGCTGCCAGCATTCAAAAAAATTCGGCGAATTTCTGCAAGTAAAAGATCGGACAGTTTTATGGGTTCAGATATGAGTTATGAGGATATGTCTACCCGCCAATCAAACGAATTCAAATTTAAGATTATTGGCAGTGAAATTTTTAAGGATGCTTCTTGCTATTTGCTTGAATCAAAACCGAAAGAGCATATTCGCACAGAATATAGCCAGCATATTACTTGGGTTGATTCCACATTATTCGTCCCATTAAAGGAAGAGTCTTATGATAAAATGGGTAAGATAATTAAAGAAAAATATTTCACCTACACAGTGATAAATGAGTATCAAATTTTAACAGAAATTCAGGTGACAAATATCCAGAAAAATCATAGCACTACCCTCACATTTAATAATATAGAATTGGATAGGGGAGTAGAAGATAGTTATTTTCATGAGCGATATTTAAAACGACTCCCAAAGTAATATTACAGACAATTACAGAATAGTTATCATCCCTCCTATTGGTATTAATGTAAATTTTCTTTCTAGCTAATTTCATAAAATGGATACACAACCAAAAGAAAGCCGATTAGAAGAATTTATAGCCGACCCCATAAAAGCACTATGGAAGTTATCTCTGCCCATGATGTTCGGCATGGCCGTACAGGCAATATATATGCTAGTGGATACCGCCTTCATTGGCAAATGGGTTGGAGGTACCGCCTTAGCGGCATTGGGATATGTTTTCCCCTTTCTATTTATTTTAATGGGGATTACATTTGGAATTGGGTCGGGAGCAACCACCGTAATCGCTCAATTTATAGGTGCAAAAGATAAAAAAAATGCAGATAATGCAGCGGAACATACCATTTTATTAGGGCTCATTATGGGGATAATTATTGTGGTATTCGGATTATTATTTGGACACAAATTTATTGGCGTCCAAGGTGCAGATATAGAAACAGTAGAAGTTGCCCTTGATTATTTTTATATCATGATTGGAGGTTCTATTTTCATGATACTCTCCGTTTTTTTCAGATCCATTTTGTCCGGTGAGGGAGAAATGATGTTCCCTATGAAAGTATTGGGTGCTGGAACCGTGTTAAATATAATCCTCGATCCCATTTTTATTCACTATTACCAAATTGCTGGAGCTGCCATTGCTACCGTCATTAGTCAAGC
This sequence comes from uncultured Fidelibacterota bacterium, assembly GCA_913049525.1. Lineage (GTDB taxonomy): Bacteria > Fidelibacterota > Marinisomatia > SCGC-AAA003-L08 > D37C17 > D37C17. Next base: position 2,440 of record CAJWYZ010000020.1, read on the forward strand.
TATAGTTACCGTAGTTTTTATTTATGCTTTGCTATTTAAGCAACACAGCTATATTACCTTTAATCTCAAATATTTTTCATTCAACATGAAAATTATTAAAGATATATTTCGTTTGGGAATTCCAGCCTCCCTCAGCATGATCATTATGTCCATGGGAATATTATTATTTAACTGGATACTAGGCACTTCAGATGCAGTTGCTGCCTATCAAACAGCAGGGAGAATTGAGCATTTATTTTTTCTTCCAATCATTTCTGTTGCCACATCCCTAGTTACTTTAGTGGGAATGTTTTATGGTGCTAAACGATTAGATTTAATTCGAACAATAATAAAATACGGATTAACTCGTGCAGTAGCCATATCACTTAGTTTCAGTATTTTATTCTTATTCTTTAGTGGCAGCATTCTTCCGGTCTTCACCGATTCACCAGAAATTATACGACTATCGGTTTTATATTTTAAAATTATGGCATTTGCCTATCCCTTTATTACCATTGGTATGACTAGCACCAGAATAATGCAGGGGTTGGGAGTTGCGTACCCCATATTTATTCTCACATTATTTAGGGTAGTCATTATTTCTGCATCTTTGGCGTGGTATTTTGTAATAATATTAGAGAAACCTGTCCATTATGCCTGGGTTGGTACCTTAATTTCATGCATTTTAACTGCTGCTGTCAGTTTATTCTGGCTTAGAAGTATTCTCAAGCGATCAATGAAACCGATTTTGGAAACAGGCTGATTTTGTTACAATTTATTACATTAAAAAAGGAAACTTATTTTAGGAGACCCGCGTAAATTTTATAGGTGGTTGGACTTCTTCTTAGTTAACTCCTCCTTACAACAAACTAAAAAATTCAACCTCCTCCTCTATTAAGGGCTTCGGATACGAAGCCCTTAATTTTTTCCTTCCTAATCAGAATATTTTGGGTCAGATAGGATTTAATTCACCCCAGACAGATAATGCCGATCTCAATGATGATGGTAATGTGGATATTCTAGATATTATTTTTAGGGTAAATTTGATTTTATCTTGAAGTCATTTTTGTAACAGCCCCAAATTTTTCCCAATCAATTTATCAAACATTCGATCTGGTAATAGATTTGGCAAAGTAAAATGAGCAAACCGATTTGGAGTTATGACATATCGTGTTTTTGGAGAAGGATTCTGTAGAATATCCTTTACTTTGTTACCAATAATATCAGCATCTAACCCCTTTTTCCCCATTTCAATAAAAAACGTATAAAATTTTCTAAGGGCGGGTTCATAGTCTGTACCAGTAAATTCATTATTTTCTCTATCGGGAACTTTGTCCCAAATAGCTGTTTTGATTGGGCCCGGCTCAACAAGAATTACATCTACCCCATATAATAGCAATTCCCTGCGGAGGGCATCTGAAAACCCTTCTAGGGCAAATTTTGATGCTGAATAGGGGGCAACAAATGGATTAGCACTCCTTCCAGCAACTGAACTGATATTAATTATTTTTCCCTGAACAGTTGAATTTTTTACAGCACCCAACATGGGGAGAAAAGTCTTAGTTACTTCAATCAATCCAAAAAAGTTCACTTCAAATTGCTTCCGAAAGATGTCGGTATCAATGAGGGATACTGGACCTCCCATTGCAACCCCAGCATTATTCACCAATCCACTCAACACTTCTCCCGGTTTCAACTCATTTTTTACCAATTCAGCATTTTCTTGAATACTTTTTGCATCTGTTACATCAAAAATAAGAGGGGTGAAATTTTCACCAAAATCATCTTTCACTTTTTTGGCGTCCGCTTCTTTCCGAACGGAGCCGTACACTAAGTATCCTGAATTACATAAAATTTTTGCAGTGGAATATCCAATTCCGGTACTTACCCCGGTAATGACTATTTTTTTCATCATAATATATTTGACCTTGTTATAATGTTAAATTTAATGATAAAGCCAACAACTGGCTTTTATAGAGCGGTGAAATTTTCTTAACTTGAGTTACGTTAAACAACTATTATTAATATGGAACAACTTCCGCAAATTGGCATTAATACTTGATCAAATTAAGAAAGGGAAAATATACAAAAATGAAAAATACCTTACCCCTAATATGGATTACTTTTCTCCTTGCATTTCCATCTAAACAGGAATTCAGTGAAGCATTTATAAAAGTAGCATCTAATGGGAATCCCGCAGTAGTTTCAATTGTTTCTGAAAAAGTTATAGAACAGCATTATAATCAATTCTTTTCTCCATTTGGGGATCAATTCCCTCAAGGTGAATCTAGAGGACATTCATTAGGTTCAGGTGTCATTATTGATTCAGATGAAGGATATATTATTACCAATAATCATGTAATTGACGATGCAGAAGACATAAAAGTTATTTTATACGATAAAAGGGAAGTTAAGGGAACAATTGTTGCCACCGACCCTCCCTCTGATTTGGCAGTTATTAAAGTAGATCCAAATGGATTAGCCACTGTTGCATTGGGAAATTCTGACCAGCTAAGTGCAGGAGAATGGGTAGTGGCAATAGGTTCTCCCTTTGGGCTGCACCTCAACCATACCGTTACGGCAGGAATTGTAAGCGCTGTTGGTAGAAGCTCAGTTATGTCTCGAAATAATTTTGAAGATTTTATTCAGCATGATGCAGCCATAAACCCAGGAAATTCTGGAGGTGCACTGTTTAATTTAGATGGCGAACTGGTAGGAATAAACACAGCCATAGCTACGGATGGATTTTCAAGAGCCAATGCCGGAGTGGGTTTTGCTATTCCTATCAATATGGTAAAACGGGTGATGGAAGATCTTATTTCCGATGGAAAGGTAACTAGAGGTTGGCTGGGCGTACAAATACAAGATGTAGATGATGGTATGGCAAAGGCACTTGAGCTAGATGATAGAAATGGTGCCATTATCAGCCAGGTGATACAAAATAGTCCGGCTGAAGATGCCGGGGTTAAAGAGCAGGATGTCATTATTGAAGTAGATGGAGAAAAAGTGAATGACTCTTCTAATCTAAAGAATCTTATTTCTTCCGGCAGGCCGAATGATAAAACCAAGCTTACCGTTATTCGAGATGGGCGTGAAAAATATCTTACAGTTATATTGGGCCTCAGACCCGGTGAAAAGGAACTTACTGAAACATATCGATATGGAGAAAAACTTTTTGATATATTAGGCCTTCGAGTTGAAACTTTTGAAAACAGAGATCCGAAGAATTTGGATTATGTGAATGGTGTAAAAATAGTTGAGGTAAAAAAAGATTCTCCGGCATTTGATAATAATATAAAACGTGGGGATATAATTACTGAAATGGGTAAAACCAATATTAAAGAAAAAGATGAGTATGATTTGGAATTAGAGAGTTATAGTAAAGGCAATACTATAATGTTGAGGATAGTACGGAACGGTAATCCTCTATATGTTGCATTTGAAATTGAATAAAATTTAATACAGATAGAAGTTGATGGTAGTGGTTTTAGAATTTACTCATAATCAACGAAGTATTATTCCCTTCAGAATCGGCTGAGTTTATCATAATGGAGTTTAAGTTCTTTTATTGATTTAAGGAATGAATCTGACCATTCTAACGAATTATGTGATTATAATCAAGTAGAGGGGAAAAGTTGATCCACATCAAAAAATAATTATTAGAAGAACCCTTAAGTTATGGTTGTGGGGCAAGAGATGTTAACTCATCACCGTCTTACTTGAAGTATCTCCTTATTGTATCAAAAGCTCTCTCCGGAGGAGGGGAGAGCTTTTTTAATTGCTTCCGAATATAGTCAAAATTTCTCATGAAAAATTATTTTTTCATAAGGAACCTTTATTGGTGAATACCTGAATAAAATCTTAATTTTATGATCAATTTAATTAATGGAATAAATGTTAAGTATAGATTCAATTTGGAAAGAATTCCCCGATAAAATATTATTTAAGAATTTATCTTTCCGCTTAAAAGAAGGAATGCGTGTGGGCTTAGTTGGCCCCAATGGTGCGGGGAAAACAACTTTATTAAAAATCTTATTGGGATTAGAAACCCCCGATAAAGGTATCGTTGACATTGGGAAGTCGGTGTCCATTGGGTATTTGCCCCAAGAAATTATTGCCGGTTCTGCTCGAAATATTATAGAGGAAGCTTTGGCAGCTTTCCCGGAAGTTGCAGACCTCGAACATAAAATTCACTCCATTACCGAACAACTTGCTGAAAATCCAGAAAACAATAAATTGCTGGCTGAATTATCCCAACTTCAGGAAAAGTTTGAACAGATTGATGGTTGGGATATTGAAAAGAAAGCCAAAATAATTTTGGGGGGATTAGGCTTTACAGAGGAGCAATTATTTGAACCCTTCAATTCATTCAGTGGTGGTTGGAGAATGCGCTGTTATTTGGCAGGTATGTTGCTGAGAAAACCCAATTATTTATTTTTAGATGAACCCACCAATCATCTGGATCTGAATGCTATCATTTGGATGGAAAATTTTTTAGCCAAATGGAAGGGTGGACTCATTATGATTAGTCATGATCGTAATTTTTTAGATAAGTCCATTAATAATATTCTTGAGCTGAATAGAGGGCAAGCCATTCTATATGCGGGTGATTACAGCTTTTTTATAAACAAACGGGAAGAGCTGCTTCAGCAAACAGAGAAATCGTATAATAATCAGCAAAAAACAATTGCCCAGACGGAAAGATTTATTGAGCGATTTAGGTCAAAAAATACCAAAGCTAAGCAAGTGCAGAGCCGCATTAAGCAGTTGGATAAAATGGAAAAAATTCAAGCAGTGAAAACATCTAAAAACTTTTCTGTTCAGATTCCCCAACCAGAAAGGGGGCCCTTAAAAGTAGTAGATATCAAAGATGTGGGTAAAGCATACGAGGATAATATCGTTTATACGGATCTGAATCTTGTAATAGAAAGGGGAAATAAAATTGGGTTGGTGGGAGAAAATGGATCAGGGAAGTCCACCTTATTGAAATTATTGGCAAAGGTAGAAAAGCCAAGTAGTGGAGAAATTAATTATGGTCCCGGTATAAAAGCTCATTATTTTGGACAACATCAGGTTGAGTCATTGGATTTAAATGCTACAATCTACGAAACTATTTTTTCCATTTCAGGAGGATGGACGGAGACACAAATCAGATCTTATTTAGGATCATTTTTCTTTCAAGCGGATATGGTAAAAAATAAGGTGAAGGTTTTGTCCGGTGGCGAAAAGTCGCGGTTGGCATTGGCACGGTTATTGGTTGAACCTGCAAATTTGATATTATTGGATGAACCCACCAACCACTTGGATATTCACTCCAGAGATATTATTGAGGAAGCATTTAAAAATTATACAGGCACCATTATTTGTATTTCTCACGATAGACATTTCCTAAATGCTGTTACCAATACGATCATAAAGGTGGATAAAAATGGTATCAAGTCATATTCTGGTAACTATGACTATTTTTTGTGGAAGGACGGCGAAAATAATAAAATTATAGAAAAAAAGGTAAGTTCAAGAGATACAGGGAATAATAAGAATTCATACAAGAAATTGAAAGGCCTGAGAAATAAAAAGCGAAAAATTGAAAAACGAATGGCTGTTATAGATGATGAGTTAGCAGAGATTTCTATGGAACTAAAAAATAATATCACTGGCTCAGATTTTGAAAAATTACAAGCCCTTCATGATTCGCAAAATAAACTAGAAAGTGAATATTTAGCATTGATGGAGGAATTGGAAGGGTTATCGGAAAACTAATGCCTCTTTATTCATAATAACAAGGCTCCGGGTGTTTATGGATATTCTCCTCAGGAATAATAACCACCATTAATGTATAGATGAACTACACACCGAAGGATAGTTATGGAGACTGTTAGGGTTATTTTATTACTATATTTTATAAATAAAATTATAAAGTAAAAGTTCTACATTACTGTAAATTTTCCCACCGCATTTAAAGCGGTTTTTTCATTCATATTTAAAACAATTTGGAGAGTATAAGTTATGTATAAAACTGTTGATGCATTTATGGAAACAGTCATCAATAAAAACCCTGGACAAGATGAATTTCACCAGGCTGTCCATGAAGTTGTAGAGTCCATTTGGGATCACTTGCAGGATAACCCACACTATCTTCATACCAAAATTTTAGACCGCTTAATTGAGCCTGAGCGGGTGATCATGTTTCGTGTTCCCTGGCGGGATGACCAAGGTATGGTTCAGGTAAATCGTGGGTACAGAGTAGAATTTAATTCTGCAATCGGACCTTATAAAGGTGGACTCAGGTTCCACCCCTCTGTTAGTTTAAGCATTCTTAAATTTCTAGGTTTTGAACAGATTTTTAAAAACAGCCTTACAACCTTGCCAATGGGTGGCGGTAAAGGAGGTTCAGATTTTGATCCTAAAGGAAAATCTGAAAATGAGGTTATGAGCTTTTGCCAATCTTTTATGACGGAATTGAATCGTCATATTGGTCCTGTAACGGATGTCCCTGCAGGAGATATTGGTGTTGGAGGTCGCGAAATTGGGTACATGTTTGGGCAATATAAACGTATCCGTAATGAATTTACAGGTGTTCTCACAGGCAAAGGATTAAATTGGGGCGGCAGCCTGATTCGTCCGGAAGCTACAGGATATGGTTGTGTCTATTTTGCTCAAAAAATGCTTCAAACAAAAGGTGATTCTTTCAAGGGGAAAACGGTAGCAATTTCTGGCTCTGGTAATGTGGCCCAGTATGCCTCTGAAAAAGTGATTGAGTTGGGTGGAAAAGTGGTAACCCTCAGTGATTCATCCGGTAGTATTTATGACCCTGAAGGAATTGACTCAAATAAATTACAATGGGTAATGGATCTAAAAAATGTTCGTCGCGGTAGAATGAAGGAATATACAGAAAAGTTTGGCGGTGAATATTGGGAAGGTAAGCGACCATGGGGCGCTAAATGTGATGTTGCCCTGCCCAGTGCCACACAGAATGAAATTAATAAACAAGATGCGGAAACATTGGTAAAAAATGGCTGTATTTGTGTTGCTGAAGGCGCCAATATGCCATCCGATCCAGAAGCTATTGAAATTTATTTAGAAAATAAAATATTATTTGGTCCTGGCAAAGCTGCCAATGCCGGTGGGGTAGCAGTATCTGGACTGGAGATGAGTCAAAATAGCATCCTTATGTCTTGGAGTCGGGAAGAAGTTGATGAAAAATTAAAAACCATTATGAGTAGTATTCATGATGCCTGTGAAAAGTACGGAAAGGAGGGTGATTTTATAAATTATGTCAAAGGTGCAAACATTGCCGGATTTATTAAAATTGCTGATGCTATGATGGATCAAGGGGTTGTATAATATTAAAATACTGTTTGTCCATTGTAACTAGTGAAGCTGGGAGTAAATGGATGGTGGACTGGAGAGTTCTTTAATAATAATTAATCATTCAGCCCTTCTCCTTTTTATTTTCCTGCAATTCAATTAGGCTGTAATTTTGGGGGATGTCTTCCACCTCTCACTTATCTAAAAACTTACCACCACTGGCAGAAAGAATCCGTCCTCAGGGACTTTCTGAATTTATTGGGCAGAAAAATTTAATACACGAAAATAGTCTGCTAAATAAAGCAGTTGTGTCAAAGCAACCGTTTTCACTCATATTCTGGGGACCTCCTGGAACAGGAAAAACCACATTAGCCCGCATATTATCTCGTGAATTTGGAGCTGAATATTTTGAACTTTCTGCCATATCAAGTGGAGTAAAACAGGTGCGAGAGATATTAGAAAAAGGTAAAACATCCTTCGAATCTGGTAAACGTTCCATTCTGTTTATTGATGAAATTCACCGTTTTACGAAATCTCAGCAGGATGCACTTCTTCACGGAGTGGAAGAAGGTAGCATTACGCTCATTGGGGCTACCACTGAAAATCCATCTTTTGAAGTTATATCACCGCTACTTTCCAGATGTCGCGTTCTACGCCTTCACCCTTTAAATGATTTGGATTTAGAATGCGTAATTAAACGAGCTTTAGAAAATGACATTCTACTATCTCAAAAAAATCTCCAAATTGATGATCAAACTAAATTTTTTCTAATTGAATCCTGTGGTGGAGATGCCCGGAAAATGTTAAATACTTTGGAATTAGCCGTATCTCTTCATTCTGAAGAAAGGGCAACGATAAAGAAAGAGGATATTAAGGAAGCACTCCAACAAAAAAATGTTATTTACGATAAAGCTGGAGATTACCATTACGATGTCATATCTGCATTTATAAAATCTGTCAGGGGCTCAGACCCAGATGCTGCAGTATATTGGTTAGCGGTGATGTTAGAAGGAGGAGAAAAGCCGGAATTTATTGCACGACGGCTCATCATTTTGGCTGCTGAAGATATTGGGAATGCAGAACCCTATGCCCTGCAATTGGCCACAGCCGCATTTGATGCGGTGCATAGAATTGGTATGCCCGAAAGCAGAATAATTCTTTCACAAATAACCACTTATTTAGCAGGAGTGCCCAAAAGTAATGCGGCCTATAAAGCCATAGATTCCGCATTAGAAAATATCCGAGAAAACGGAGCAGGACCGGTACCACTCCATTTACGAAATGCTCCCACAAATCTAATGAAATCTGAAGGATATGGAAAAGATTACAAATATGCTCATTCTTTTGACAACCATTTTATAGAACAGAATTATTTCCCAGATTTTTTTAATGCACCGCCACAATTTTATAATCCTCAAAATGAAGGCCGTGAAAAATTTCTAAAGGAACGATTAGGCAAACTATGGAAAGACCGCTACTAATAATACAATTTATTACCGTTCTTGTTCTGATATTTGGATTAACTTCTGCTCAGGAAAGATGGATTTTATCAGCTGAGGAAATGGAAAGCATTAAAATTAATGGTCAGGAAGTTCGTCGACTAAATGAAAATGTTCGCTTTGTTAAAACCGATAAAGTGATACTTGCGGATAATGCAGCGCAATTTATTAAAGATGACGTCCTGCACCTAAATGGCAATACCATGATGATAAATGGGTTGGATACACTCACCTGTGATTCCATGGTGTATTGGTCAAAGTTAGACTCGGGGTATGCCATGGGGAATGTTAGGTACATACAACCTGAGAAAGATAGGAAACTCACCACGGATGTTTTTCATTACTGGCAAACAGATGGATACCGGGGGTCATCTTTTTTTGCAAATGGCTATACCCGTATTATAGAGACGAACAGGTTAATGGCTGCCAATGAAATTAAATATGATGATAAATTCCAATTAATGATCTTATCAGAAAATGCATCTGTTGAAGATCCAACCCGAGGGATTTTTGGTGATGAAATGACAATTCAATATGCAGACTCATTGCTGGAAATGATTTATGTTAATAATAATGCATTTGCCTATAATGATCTTAATCTGAAGATTGAAAAGAATGGTTCCTATCAAAAATTCAGGGATGAAATGACAAGTAAAGAAATGATTGCTCATTTTCAGGAAGATTATATTTCACAACTTAAATTAATGAAAATGGCAACAACCTTATATCATGTTGTTGATGATAGCCTGCTTGCAGGAGAAAATACAGTTTCTGGTGATACCATAAGAATATCTTTTCAGGAGGGTGAAATTAAGCGATTACAGGTTCAGGGTGGGGCTCTTGGTGAATTTAATCCTGAAGGGGAAAACACCCGAATTGACACTACTGTTTTCTATGGTGGAGAATATATTGATTACCATATTGATGAGCAACTTTCTTTCCTTTCGGAAGGTGCATTTATGGAGTATGAGGGGACAAAGCTTAGTTCTGGTGAAATTTTGGTAAATTGGGAAACCAATATTTTGGATGCAATGTTGGTCAATGAAGAATATCCAACGGTTCAAACTAAGGGCGAATCTCCCATGAAAGGCGAAAGCATGGTCTTTGATTTGGTAGCAAAACATGGTAGAATCGTCAAAGGGAAAACATCATTGAACCAAGGCTTCTACCATGGGAAAGAAGTTTTTCGGGATGATCCCAATGTTTTTCATGTTCAAAATAGTAAATACACATCATGTGATTTAGATAATCCACACTTTTATTTGGGGAGCCGAAAAATGAAAATGCTTCCGGGTGATAGAGTGATCGCCAAACCTCTGTGGCTTCATATTTATGATGTGCCCATTATTGGACTTCCGCTGGCAGTATTTCCAAATAAAGGAGGACAACGCCAAAGTGGCTGGATTATGCCATCATTTGATTCCTATAAAAGTATTGGTACCGGTTTTAGAAATTTTGGTTATTATTGGGCACCAAACGATTATATGGATGAAAAAATATTAGTCAATTTTTTTGATGAACAAGGTATTCATATCAGCTCAAATTTCAAGTATAAAAAAAGGAATGGCTTCCATTGGTATAATTTTCAATATAACGGGAGAATTTCCGGGACCATTAAACGGCGAATTATAACTGATGAAATAATAGATTTAGTAGATGAACAATATGTGAGGGAAGATCAACGATTAAGTTGGAATCATAGTCAAAAATTTGACCCCACTCAGAGATTGGCAATAAAATACGAATACGTCTCAAATAAGGATGCATATCAAAATGCTCAAGAGGTAAATCTACAAAATAGATTAAAACAAAATTTATCATCATCTGTTAATTATAGCAAAATTTGGAAGACCAGTTCAGCTTCTTTAGGGTTCAATCAATTTAGAGATCTATCCATTGAAAACAGAACCCCAGAATCATTCAGCTATTTAAATGAGGGTCGTTATAAATCATATAAATACGTTGATGGTCCTAAATTTAATTTCAGAATCGGCAGCCGAAAAATATTTGGGGTAGGTGACAGTTGGTACAATAATTTCACCTCCTCTTATACATTGAAAGCAAGTACAGGCCGAAAAGATTACTGGCTTATTAAAAAAGAAAATGAAAATTCCTGGTCACCCGGTGATACTACAAAGTTGAAATATGGAGGAATTAAACATTCTGCCAGCTTAAGTGCTCCCCAGACTTTTTTCAGATGGCTTACCCTCAATCCCAATTTATCCCTTCGTGAAGATTGGATATTTAATTATAAAATAGAAAATGATGAGGGTGAAAAAATAGATATGGAAGGCTTTAAGCGACGTCTCACATGGAATTCATCTCTCTCTGCAAAAACCAAAGTTTATGGACTATTTCCCCTTCGGATTGGTAAATTAAATGCTATTCGGCATGTAATAACGCCCTCCCTCAGCTACCAATATCAACCTGATTTCTCAGACCCCCAATTTGGCGGTGATTTATACTTTCAAGATGGTGACCCGGAAAAAGACTACTTTAAAGGATCCTATGTAGGCAGTACATCAAAAACGGAGAAAAAGTCATACAGATTATCAGTCGATAATGTCTTCCAGGCGAAAATTAAAGATGAAAAAGATGGCTATAATAAATCAAACTTTCTAACTTGGAATTCATCGATTTCATATAATACTTTGAAGGAATCGATAAAATTGTCTGAAATGAGTTCAAATGTTCGGGTGAAAAGTTTTTCAGGGAGTGACTTATTTAGGGTGAGGATGTATCA
>CAJWYZ010000021.1 GCA_913049525.1 uncultured Fidelibacterota bacterium
TTTACTCTCATTGTGGTGGAAGACAGTCAACCACTCCCTGGCGATGTAAATGGCGATGCCACAGTAAACATCCTGGATATTGTCATGGTGGCCAATTACACCCTTGGGCAGGCAGAATTTACCAATGAACAAATCCAGGCAGCCGATGTAAATCAGGATGGCGTTATCAATATCCTGGATGTTGTCCAAATTATTAATATTGTCTTAGACACTTAAGTTGACTTTTCTTAGGGGTGATTGGCAATTTATTTATTCGAAACAATTAAATAAAAAAGGGAAACTCTATTTCCATTTAAATATTCCCTGTATTGGATAGTGATCAGATAAAGATTTAGGATTTTTTGAAATATCGAGAATCTTCCGTTCTATGGACTCAAACTGGAAATTATCTGACTTCACCAGGATATAGTCCAGTAATTCTGAATCTTCGCCTATTGAAGAAAATTGTAATTTTCCCAATAGTGGGCCATTATCTAGCTTTAGTTTTTCCAGCATTTTCCTTAACTGCACAGGCATAGAAATATTCAAATCTCCACATAAAATGAGAGGTATTTCACGCTTATCATTGGGTAAAATAAGTTTTTCATATATTTCTGTATATTGCTGGGTACGGATATTATTATATTTTTTTTTATAATCAGCTTGCATATGAGTATTAATTAGATAAATCTCCTGTTCATCTTGAATCACTGAATACAGTTTTGCACCTTTCAATGATAGAATATCCCAGTTTTTCTGATTGCTGAAAGATATTGCATCAATGAGGGTAATTGGGTATTTACTCATAACCCAAAGGCCACTATTTGATCTTACTAAGCATTTAGGATCTTCAGGAATAATTTGATAAGGGTAAATTGATTTCAAGCCCTCATACATTAATTTCCGAATTTTCCCTGAAAAGGTTTCCTGAAAAAGGATAACATCATAATGTGCTGAAGATTTGAGTGCCTGAACAATATTTTCCGCCCGTTCCACTCGATTATGTACCCACCCATAAGGACCCGTGAGCATTTTAATATTCCAGGATAAAATTGTTAGATCATTTTCTTCTTCAGAAAATATCATTCCCCAAAGTAAAATGAAAATAATGAGAGTTTTATGGAGCATGAGGAAATTTACTCCCTGCAAAGGCTTCAATATCTTCCAGCATTTGGGGTAAATAACGCTGGTTGGCCTGGGATACGATCCAATGGGGTATGTCTCCTCCAGGATCAGTACAAATACGGTAAGTTAATATTGATTTTTCTGCCTCATGTGTTATTTCCCAGCTTCCAAAATTAACGGGGGGCAAAAGTTTTCTATCCGGATTTAATTTTGCACTAACTGTATCCGTTCTCACCCAGTGAATACTATTGCCAAGACGAATAGAATTAAACTGATAAAGGCGGGGAGATAAAAATGGTACATCAAAAACCTGATAGGCTGTATAACTAGTATCACTCCTCCTATAGTAAACCCCTGCATCAATTATATAGGCATTTGGGAATACCTCTGTAGATTTTTCAACTAGCCAGGCTGCATCTGCTAACAGCTCCATTTTTACATCACTTATAATTTCTGCTTTCAGTGCAGGTATGGGCGAATCAGGTAATTGTTTACTGTACACATTTACACGATCTGTTTCTTTTACCAATTCCCAGCCCTCATTATTTTGAAGTTTGTCCCAATTTGGTGGATAGGGGTGGGGGGAAGAAAGGAGAAAGGAGAAAGGAGAAAGGAGTAGGGCGAATATGATTGCAGAGATTTTCATTTTTTAGGATTCTAAGACAGAATTATCAATATCCATAATAAATTGTTCAGCTATTTGCATACATGCCAATACAGCCTCAGGTTCTATTTTTTCCACTGTGTCAAAATTGGTATGATAGGGTACATTCCCACTGGTAAAGGTGGTATCTAGTCCAATAATTGAGAGTGCCGGAATCCCTGCTTTAGCAAATTCAGCCGCATCGGTAGATCCTCCACCAAAAGGCATATGCATACTAGGGATGTCATAGCCTAATGCCTGCGCAATTTCTGTACATTTTCTGCCTAACTTTTCATCTAGGGGAACAGTTCCATTAATTTCTGATTGAAGGAAGCGCAGATCCTGGAGTCTGTAAATACTGTCCATATTTATATTGTAAGTAGAGATGGATTGTAAGGTTTCTCTATGTAATTTGACATATTCTCTGGCACCACGTAATCCACTTTCTTCTGCATCAGGGCAGAGAAAAATCAAACGGGTATGTTTTAAATTCAGATTGGAAAAATGATCTGCCAACCTTAGAGCCATGGCAGATGAAATTAAATTATCTCCCGCTCCAGGGCTTACATCCCAACTGACAAAAAAGAAATACTGGAGCATGAGAATTAATCCACCTCCCATAATAAAAATGAGGAATTGATTGATTGTAAATGAAGTTGGCTGGGTTAACCATACATAGGATGCCCACAGGCTAATTGCAGTTATAAAAAAATACAGGAATAAAGTGAGAAGAATTCTGAATTTATACAATTTTTGATTTTTATTGAGAAAACGAAAAACATGGGGGCTATCATAATGCCCACTGATTATAATGGATTGCTGGACTTCACCAGAGGGCTCAATGGTTCCAGAAATATTATAGCCATCTGTTTTTTTAAAAAATGGATCTACAAATTCTTTATAAAATACAAATTCACATATTGCCATAATGCAGCCAAAAGAAGTGAGGATTGCGGCTAAAATAGTCCAATATCCACTGGCAATTAAACAGATAAAGGCTCCTAAATAGGAAATGGAAAAATAGCGGATAAAATATAGGAAGGCATCTCGACTACATTGAAATTCTTCTGAAGCAGTTTTTGGACAGGATTTTTCTAATTCAGTTTTTAACCGTTCGCCAGCTTGTTTACAGGCAGGAGTTCCAGTTAAGCGAGGACCGAAATTGTCTATAATTTCAGCTGTGAGATTTAAGGCTGATTGTGCCTGTTCTTTTGTAATATTTGATTTCAAATTAATCATGCTCTACATTGATAGTGAACCTTTTCGGAAATCTGTCTTTCCGATTCGTACATTCACCACGGTTGGTTTCCCCGATTGAGCAGACTCCTTTGCTTGAATTAATATTTCATCAATTTGATTTTCATTATCAATAAAATATCCTGCTCCTCCCAACGCTTCTACCGCCTTGTGGTATTCGGTTGGTTCCAATTTAGTACCTACTACGTCACCCAACATATCCACTTGATCCCTTGCAATTTGTGTCCAACCTGCATCATTACCAATTATAGAAATTACGGGAATTTTATGCCGGACGAATGTATCAAATTCCATTAGGGAATATCCAAAAGCACCATCACCATAAATTGCCCACACCACCGAATCCGGATGGGTAAGCTTTGCACCTACAATAAACCCTGCCCCAACGCCCAGCGTTCCAAACGCACCGGGGTCCAACCAGCCTGTGAATGATCGAGGCTGCAAAATGTAGGATGCCGTGGCAACAAAATCGCCACCATCTGCCACAATTATATCACCATCCTGTATATGTTCATTTATTGATATACATAGTTTCATGGGATTTATATATTCAGTAGATAATTTGGACTGTTCAATAATTTCTGTTTCTCTTGCACTATTTCTCTTTGTTATCTGCCCATGCCAGCTTTCCCACTTGGTATTTGTATTATTTCCTTCGTAGTTGCTCCAATCAATGAGAAAAGCACTCGGTGAGGTAAGAATACCTTTCACTGGTCGGCGGTTTAAATACATATCATTCCGACTAAGATTAATAGAAATCATTTTCGCCTTATGATTAATAGCTCGCCCGTAATCTAATCGAAAATCACAAGGGACCCCAGCTAAAATCACCACATCTGCTTCTTTTAATACTTTTGTTCTTTCATGACGAAAAATAGGTAAATCAGTTTTGGAGAGAAGTCCCCGAGCCATGCCGGAAACAAAAGTGGGGATGTTCAATATTTGTACCGCATTTGCTAACTTTTCACATTTTTCTGGAATTAGAAGAGCTTGACTGCCAATAAGCAGTACGGGTTTTTCTGCAGATTGAAGCATATCAGATACTCCTTGAATATGCAAAGTTGTATTTTGAATAGCGTCAATTTTGGTGTTCTTGGGGAAAGTTTTATTTTTATCATTAAAAATACGATTGACATTCCAATTTAAGTAACGACTCATCCACCAAGGCATAGAATTACCGCTGGATTTTAGTCCATACCACTCTCGGACTAATGCCTCTGGATAGAGCAGATCCACAGGAATTTCTAAATAGACAGGACCTGGCACTCCGGAAATGGCAGTTGATATGGCTTCTTCCAGGGAAGGCTGTAAATCCTTCACCCGTTTAATTGTTTTAGCATATTTTGTAATGGATTCCACTACCGATAAATGGTCAATATCCTGAAGGCTGCCCCTGTCTTTCAGAACGGTTGCAGTTGCACCCCCTAAAATAAGAACTGGAATTTGAGCCATTTGTGCATTTTTTATTGCAGTAATGGTATTAGTCAATCCAGGTCCTGCAGTAACTGCTACTACACCTATGGTCCCAGATAACCGTGAAATGGAATCGGCTGCAAATACCGCAGTGGATTCGTGGCGCATATCTATAACTCTAATTCCTAACTCATTGCACCCAGTTAATATGGGTGAAATATGCCCGCCGCAAAGGGTAAAAATCCATTTTATATTATGGCGTTGAAGAACATCTGCAATAACATTGCCACCGTGTCTTTCAATAGTTTTGTTCAAATTTCAACCCTTTCATCAAAAACAATACAAGACTTGCCATTCCAATACCATTTCTTAATATCTTTGTTACTTAATCTTTGACTAAAGTGTGTAAGAATGAGTCGCCCAACTTTGGCTTTATCAGCAATTTTCATGGCTTGGATTTCAGTAGTATGAAAATGTTTTTTTGCTTTTTCCCTCATGTGATGACCAAAGGTTGCCTCATGTATAAGAATATTAGCATTTTTGGCAAGAGTAACGGCATTTGAATTGGGGAGAGTATCTGTTATAAACACCAGGCTATTGTCACCATCAGAAATTTTGTAACCCCAGCAGGGAATTTTATGTTCCATTTCGAGTACAAAAATTTCGATGTTGTCTTGAATGCCTAATTGATTTATTGCTGAAATATCAATCCATTGTAAATCCTGCTTATTTGTTAATCCCGAGTGGTGAAAACAATCCTCAAAATATACCTTGAGTTGAGGTGGTCCAATTAGCGTTAAGGGTGAATCAATACTAAATAGTTTTCGATAAAATAAGAGAGGAATCAGTCCTCCAATATGATCTGGATGCATGTGTGTAATAAGGATATATTTCAAATTTTTCCATTTGTAGCCCGCTTTTTTCCAGCGAAGATAACTACCTTCACCACAGTCTATCATTGCATCATAATTGGTTGTAGAAACCATTACACAAGTAACCCCACGGTCTTGTGTAGGAACGCCGCCAGAATATCCGATTATTTGAAAGGACTGTAACATTAATCTTCTATGTCAGGCTTTTGTCGTAGTTGTTTTTTTAGGGATTGTTTCTTTTTAGTTTCTAATATTTTCAACTTTGCGGCTCTAGGTCTCCTTGTGGGAATTCTTTTTGGAGGGCGGTAGTTTAGTGCTTCTAATTTTCCCCTGAGTTGGATGAGGCATTTTCGTTTATTTTGAAGTTGGCTGCGTTCATCTTGACAGGTGACAACTATGCCGGTTGGTAAATGGGACAAACGTACTGCTGACTCCGTTTTATTTAAATGCTGACCTCCCTTTCCCCCTGCCCTAAAAGTATCCACATTACATTCTTTCAAGAGGTCTTCATCAGAGTCTGGAATATGAATAGGATCATTCATTTTGAATGAAGCCTTTGCTTACGCAAGTCCGGCAGAACCACCTAAATCTAAAATATCAATACCAAATTTTGAAGCAGCCTTTTTCCATTTATCTGTATTTGGAATTGAAAAAATGAAATCATCATCTGCTGGCATTAAGAGCCAATCGCCATTTTCGATTTCTCTTTCAATTTGACCTTTTCCCCATCCTGCATACCCAAAGGAAAAACGAAATTCATCCGGTCCACCTCCATTTTTTAAATCAAGAACAATTTGCTTATTTGAAGTGAGGGCAACAGATTTAGAAATGGTTAATGTTCCTTCAATATTATAGTTAGCATCATGAAGAATTAGACCCATTTCAAGGTTTACCGGTCCACCAAAATATATATCCGGTAGTGGTTCAATTTGAGTCAACCCTGTTTGTTGAATAATATCAGATGCATTTTCAGATATCATAGGTTTATTGATAATTAAACCCATGGCGCCATCATCATCATGTTCACAGATGTATATCAGACTTTTAGAGAAAATCGGATCATTCATATGCGGCATTGATATAATAAAATGATTAGAGAAACTTTTCATACTGATAGTAAAATTAAACAGGTTCTATTCAAATAAAAGAGCAAAATGAAATTAAATTATAGATTATTGGAAGCCCGATTTATAGATCGGCCAAATAGATTTCTCACACGAGTTGAATTGAATGGGAGCATTGTAGAAAGCCATCTTCCTGATCCTGGACGCTTGAAAGAATTGCTCAAACCCGGAGTGCGAATCCTATTAAAACAGGAAGATGGAAATAATCGGAGGACAAAATATTCTACTCAGGCAGTTTATGATGGCAATACACTTATTTCGCTGAATACCCTTCTTCCAAATAAATTTACTGCCCATCTTTTAATAGAAGGGAAAATTGATTTTTTAAAAGAATGGAGTCTAATTAAGAAGGAAGTTACTTTTGGGAAACATCGGTTTGATTTTCTACTTAAGAAAAAGGAGGAGTTTATGTATCTGGAAGTGAAATCTGTAACTCTGGTAGAAAATGAGATTGCAAAATTTCCTGATGCTATCACTGAAAGAGGGAGAAGCCACGTGAAACATTTAGGTGAAATGGCTTTAGATGGAATTCGAACGATGGTACTTTTTGTGGTTCAAAGGCATGACTCAATAATATTTCAACCTCAATGGGAAAGAGACCCAAAGTTTGGTTTTGAATTAAATAAATCTTTCCAGAATGGCCTGGAGGTGAGGGTTATCCATTTAAAAATGACAAAAAATGAATTACAGTATTTAGGAGAGTTACCTGCTAAATTGAATCCGGAATCTTAATCGACTTTTCTTTGTAAATTTTGGGTCTGAATGTTAGATAAAATGAAACCACTTCCTCTAATTGTAATTCTGTTATTATTCGGATGTGCAGCACAGGGTCCTGCATCTGGCGGTCCGGCTGATAAAAAAGGTCCTGTGCTAATTTCAATTCAACCGCTTAACGGCTCTAAAAATATATCTCCAAATCAGAATTTCATCCTGATTTTCGATGAACTACTTGATCCTGTTTCTATTCCTGCATCAATTATAATTGAACCAGATCTTGATTATAAATTGAAAATCCGTGGTAGAAAATTAATTATTTCTCCAGATAAAAAATGGCAAACAAATGAAGTTGTACGGATAAATCTATCTAGAAAAATTAAAGATTACCAAAAAAATATGATGGCAGAACCCATTCATCTCATTTTTAGTAGAGGATCAGAAATCCCCCGCGGAATTATTAAAGGAAAAATAATTGGACATGATTCAAAGAAACTGATTGAGATTGGATTATATGAATGGCCGCCCTTGCCACAATCTACTTATATACAAAAAGTCGAGGCAGATGAAACGGGGTCGTTTCAGCTTACGGGAATTGAGAATGGTCGATACACAATTATTGCTTTAGAAGGTATCATTTCAGATATCGGAAAACAGATACGAAAAAAGAATTATGCCATGTTGACTTCCAGCTATATTACCATTTCTTCGGAAGAAAATGAAAAAAATGTTAAAATGCTTTTATCAGAACCCTTGGAAAAATTGCAGATAACTTCTGTGGAAATGCAAAGTCAATATTGTTCTCAATTAACATTGAATAATAATAGTAAAGAATTAATAATAATAGATTCACTACTTTCGCCAGGGGATTCAATTTTTGTTCATCTTGAAAAAACAAACCGATTAGAGACCTATCAAGTTTTGGAATATTCGTTTATACTTCCTGAGATACGGGACACCCTAGCACCTGTATTATCTCAATCATTTTTTGAATCGGATATTTTCACTTTAATTTTTTCTGAGCCGATAAATCTAAATGTCAATGCAATAGTTTCTACTCAAGATTCCGTTGATATTTCCATACCTTTTAGCTACAAAAACGAATTTTCTATAATTATTCCAAATATACCGGATACCCTTAAAAAAATTCAACTTCTGGGGGAACATATTCAAGATTGGGCTGGGAATATTTCCCCTGATTCATTAAAAATATTGCGAATAACCAGACCTGAAATTGAAGATGAATTAAAAAATGGGGGAAACATTATAGGATTTGTGAATTATGATGATAACTATCCTATTAAAATTGAAGCCCAAAAAATCGGGAGTGATTCAAAGCATTTTGTAAATGTTAATAATAAAAAATATACGTTTTCGAATTTATCTCCCGGGCTATACAAATTATGGGGATTTGAAGAGATTAATAATTTGGATGGAGAAGTATATAATTCAGGAATTTGGTCCCCCTATCAACGTGCCGCAAGGTTTGCCTTGTATCCCGATACTATTGATGTAAGAGCACGATGGGATGTAGAAGGTGTAGATATTAATTTTGAGTAAATTACGGTATTTAACAGGAGTTTAATTTTATGTATCATGTGATTTTAGCAGGTGGTTCCGGATCTCGGTTTTGGCCAAAAAGCCGAGAGGATGCTCCCAAACAATTGTTGAAAATTTTGGGTGAAGAAACAATGATTCGGCTCACCTATAATCGATTGCGCGAAATAGCTGAAGCTGACAAAATATTTGTAGTTGCTTCAGATAATTTATCAAAATTAATTCATAGTGATATCCCTGAAATACCCAAAGAAAATTTCATAATTGAACCATCAGGAAAAAATACTGCACCGGCAATTGGATTGGCAGCCTTGCATATTTTCAAACGGGATTCTAATGCTATTATGGGTGTGTATCCTGCAGATCATTTAATTATTGGTGATTCGAAATTTAAAAACATCATCATGAATGCACAGAAAATGGTAGAGCAGAAATCATGCCTTATTACTATCGGAATTAAACCTACATATCCTGCTACCGGGTATGGATATATTCAGTATGATTCAAATAAAGAAATGAATGTAAAAAGTGTATATAAAGTAAAAACTTTTGCTGAAAAACCTGAAAAAGAAACCGCGGAAAAATTTATTAACAGTGGCGAATTTTTATGGAATGCTGGAATGTTTGTTTGGAAAGCAGAAATTATCCTCCTTGAAATGAAGACATTTATGTGTGAACTACATGATTGTTTAGATTCAATTTATGATGCACTTACAACAGATCAGTATGACACAGTTTTAGATAGAGAATGGGAATTGGTGCAGCCAGAAAGTATTGATTATGGGATTTTGGAAAAAGCCAAAAATGTTTATACTATTAAGGCAGATTTTCAGTGGAATGATTTGGGCTCGTGGCATTCTTTATTTAATGTACTCACAAAAAATAATGAGACAAATTATCATGATGGTGATGTTATTTCTGTGCAATCAGAAAATAATTTAATTATTAGTCCCGGCAGACTTACCGCTGTTGTAGGAGTAAAAGATATGGCAATAATTAATCTGGATGATGCAACTCTTATTGTGCCTCATGATAAATCTGAAGGGGTGAAGGACGTTGTAAAAATGCTGAAATCAATGAATAAGTCAGAATACCTGTGAAACCTTCCACAATATATCAGGAATTTGAAAAATTAGCAGAATCTCTTGAGGTTAAAATAATTCAGGAAAAAGGGAATTTTAAAGGAGGATATTGTCTTCTTGAAAAAGAAAAAGTTATCGTAATTAATAAACTTAAACCGCTGGAACAGAGAATAAAAGCCCTGGCTCTGGCATTTTCACGATTGGATATTTCAAATATATATATGAAACCTGCAATTCGGGATATAATAGCTTCTGAGGTTATAGATTTATAAATCCCGTCAATAAAATTGCCTTGATTCAAAAGTCCTGAATTTCATATTTTATTGCCCCTAAAAATTCAACATTTAATAACATATGTACTTAAAGCTTGGAAGAATTGCCTATTTAGAGAACTGCCCGATTTCTATTCAGAAATGGGGATAATTATTAAAACTATAAATTCCGGCGGATTGGTCGGATTTTGTATTTAAAAGAGGAGTCATTATGAAAAATTATTCTACCGATAATATTATCAATATTGCACTATCAGGACATGCATCAACGGGTAAAACAATCCTGTCTGAAGCCATAATGTATAATGGCGGGTCTATTCATAAAATGGGCTCTATTGAGGAGGGAACTACCCTTTCTGACTATCGTGAATATGAAATTAATAATCAACATTCTATTTCGCTTTCCCTTATGAATCTGGAGTGGTTAGATAAAAAGTTTAACATATTAGATACTCCAGGATATTTAGATTTCCATGGTGAGGTAAAATCTGCCATGGCTGTAGCGGATTTTTCTGCATTGGTTGTGAGTGCCACGGAAGGTATTGATGTTGGAACCGAATTATGTTGGGATTATGCAGAAAAAGAATTTAACATTCCAAAATTATTTATCATAAATATGGTTGATAAGGACCAGTCAGATTTTGATTCTGTTTTATCATCATTGCAAAATAGATATGGGCGAACCGTATTTCCCTTCATGCTGCCCATAAATCAAGGCCCTGGATTTAATCAGGTGGCAGATGTGCTTAGAAAAGAAATATTTACTTTTAAAACTGACGGTTCGGGAGATTATTCTGAAGCAGTGGCTGAAGGTGATTGGTCTCAAAAATTAGAAGATATGCACAATGAACTAATCGAATTAATTGCTGAATCTGATGAAAGTTTGTTGGAAATTTTCTTTGACAAGGGGGAGCTAAGTGAGGAGGAACTGAGAAGCGGATTACATCAGGCATTGAAGTCTGGTGGAATTATTCCCGTTTTCTGTGTATCAGGCGTCACCAATACGGGCGTAAAAAGGATGATGGATATCTTAGCTAGATATGCTCCCTGTGCTGGTGATTTTGAAAAAGTGATTGGAACTAATCCTAATTCTGGTGATGAAGTTATACACGGTCCATCGGTTAATGATTCTTTGGCTGCCAGAGTATTTAAAACAATTAGTGAAGAGCATATTGGAGAAATGTCTTTTTTCAGAGTTTATTCGGGTAAGGTAAATGCTGGAGATGATTTAAGAAATACAACTCGAAATAATTCCGAAAAAATGCGGCAGGTGTATTTTATGAATGGGAAAAATAGGAAAGATGCGCCCCAATTAATTGCAGGAGATATAGGTGCAGCATTAAAATTAAAAAATACCCATACAGGAGATACTCTAGCCGATCCGAAAGGGCTGATTCTTTTACCAAAAATAAACTATCCTACACCCAATATGAGCATAGCAATAAAACCAAAGGCGAGAGGAGATGAAGAAAAAATTGCTAATGGATTAGCTGTCATGCATGAGGAGGATCCAACCTTTCTATACCGGGTAGATTCTGAATTGAAACAAACTATTATTTCAGGGCAGGGGGAACTCCATTTAAATATTGCCTTAAACCGAATAACAGAACGGTTCCATGTGGAATTGGAAAAGGAAGTTCCCAGAGTCCCTTATAGAGAAACAATTACTGGTAAAGCTGAATCAAAATATAGACATAAAAAACAATCAGGGGGTTCAGGTCAATTTGCTGAAGTTTGGTTGCGTGTGGAGGCGGCAAACAGAGGTGATGGCATAGATTTTAAAAACTCTCTGGTGGGGCAAAATGTAGATAGAGGATTCGTGCCTTCAGTTGAAAAAGGAATTCACAATATTTGTGATGATGGTGTCATTGCTGGATGCAAAGTAGTTGATGTGAAAATTGATTTTTATGATGGGAAAATGCATCCGGTAGATTCAAATGATATGGCTTTTCAAATTGCCGGTCGCCATGCTTTTATAGATGCAGTAAAAAGTGCCAAGCCAAAGCTATTAGAGCCGATATATTCCATCAAGGTAAAAATTCCAGATGATGTAATGGGTGATATTATGGGTGACATTTCATCTCGTAGGGGGAAAGTACAGGGAATGGAAACGGAGGGTCATTTCCAAATAATAAATGCAGAAGTTCCAATGGCAAATCTCCATGATTATGCCACCGCATTGAAAGCAATGTCAAGTGGTCGAGGAATGTTCTCCAATGAATTTTCTCATTATGAAGATATGCCCCATATTGAAGCAGAAAAAGTGATTTCCAAATGGGAAACTGCCAGAGCTGCCGGTGAGTGATGAATTAAAATATCTATGGGCACCCTGGCGGATGGGTTATATCCGTACCGCTAAAAATGAGTTTGGACCTTGCCTGTTCTGTGATAAATCCCATGTAGGTAAAGATGAGGATGATTTGGTAGTTCATCGGGGAGAGAATGCGTATATCCTCATGAATTTATATCCCTATAATAATGGACATCTCATGGTTGTACCTTATGATCATGAAAAGAACTTTGATGATTTACAACCAGATACTCAGGTGGAAATGATGAATTTAATGAGTCAGGCAATGGGAGTATTGCGGGAAAGCCTTGATGCTGATGGGTTCAATTTTGGTGCAAATTTTGGGGAGGTTGCAGGTGCCGGAATAAAAGAACACCTGCATTTACATTTGGTCCCTCGATGGATAGGTGATACAAACTTTATGCCGGTTATGGGGCATACCAAAGTAATGGTAGATGGCTTGAAAGAAACCCGGAAACAACTTGCTGAAGCATTTGAAAAAAATGGAAAATAATTCTCTAAATAAAAATAAATATCTCTGTAAATTTTTAAGCTGTATTTGAAATAGTTTTTCCGGTATAGCTCAGTTGGTTAGAGCAGCGGACTGTTAATCCGCGTGTCGCTAGTTCGAGTCTAGCTACCGGAGCAGGAGAAAAACCCCTAAACCTCGTCGGTAAAAGGGGTTTTTTATTGACCGAATATCGCCAAAGCATAAGTTTACATAATATCACCATTTATCACCAAATTACACGTTTTTCCTCTCAAATTGCAACCTGGAAGCAACCACTTTTATGTAGCTGATTCAAGTTTAGCTGTTAGTAATTTCTCAAATGCTTTGTCATCAGTTTCACGCATAGATTGTATAAGTCCTGTATAATGATTTTCTGTAACAGTTACATTTGAATGACCAAGCCAACATTTTACAGCAAATATATCCCTTGTAGCCATGTAATACCATGCACCAGCAGTTTTCCTCAAATTATGTGGGCTTGCATTATTTAGGTTTGCCTTTTTAAGCACAAATTTTATACGCTTGTAAACTTGATTTGTTGTAAAATCAAATGGACCACCAGGCAAGTTAACCCTTGAATCAAGTACATTCTTTACAGGTTTAAATAGTGATACTGTTCTAGACTTATTG
>CAJWYZ010000022.1 GCA_913049525.1 uncultured Fidelibacterota bacterium
TTGCTGATATTGTGCAATTCGGCGGGGAATTGTATATGGATGGGCAGAATGCCCGGAATATTGGTATGGGAGGATACAGTGCCTCTTTCAGTACAGGTGCCAACCCTGCACAGCTTATGCATATTCAGGAGTCATCTATGCATTTCTCCCATAAAGATAAATTTGCAGGATTATCCAGCGTGAGTACTTTTTCTTATTTGTATCCTAAATTGATACATGGAATACAATATCCCATATTCATCAGCCTGGTCAATCGCAGTGTGAATGATATCCCAGATACACGGAGCGCAAAAGACTCAGATGGTTCGATTGACTATTCTAGGATTGAGGATATTTCTATGCAGGAAGTGGGACTTACTTTTGCAACTATTTATAATATGAATCATTATACCATAGGGTTTAGCATTAAACCATTTTATACTGGATTGGCGGAATATAAAGCCTGGGGCATATCGGGTGATTTTGGTGTGATGGCACCATTCTTGGAAAATAGAATGAAATTAGGGTGTAAAATTGAAAATATATTCAGTTTAAATCGCTGGGATACGGGAACTATTGAAAGCTATGTTCCCTTATTTATTGGTGGCGGTCAAATTCAATTGAAATCCCTGTTATTGGGTATTGAAGTGGGATCTCGTTTGACAGATGACCCTCCGTTGAATTATCATGCTGGATTTGAGTTTCATAAGCAGAATGAGATTGTTATTATCAGAGGGGGTGTGTCTCATAATAATTTATTCAGTGCAGGTATTGGCTTTGCATTAAAAAGACTTCAAATTGATTATGCGTATATCCATCCATTGAAAACATTACCATTTGAACCCTCCCACATTATGAGTCTGGCAATATTCCTTAATAAACTAAGTGATTTAAAAGGTAAAATAACACCTTAAATTCTTTGAGGTTAATCATAAAAAGTATTAGTATACAAATCTTGGAATATTCAGGAAATACCACGCCATATATAATAGAGGAAAAAATTGATATCAAGTATGACCGGTTATGGACGATCGGATGAACACAATGACCAATTGGTTTTAACAGTAGAAATTCGTACTATAAATAGTCGATTCCTAGATTTTTCACCGAGATTGCCAAAGGCACTTCTTCCTTTTGAAGATGAAGCTTATAGAATAGTAAAAAAGAGGTGTGAAAGGGGTAGGGTGAGTTTATCAGCAAAGATTGAATATCATCCTGGTGAGAAAAATACATTAACCTTAAATACGGATAAATTGGAAGAATATATGATGGTTGTGAAGGATATCCAAAAGTCATCGGATAGGGTTGATTTTCCAACAATGGGCGACATTTTAAGACTGCCGGAAATTTTTGTTAATGGTGAACAAAAAGATGAAAATGAATTAAAAACAGTTTTTCTCTCAGTATTAAATAAAACCTTAAATGAGGTGGAATTAAATAGAATTAGCGAAGGGGAAAATATAAAATCAGATTTGTCTATGCGATTAGATTTATTAATTGGTTTAGTAAATAAAATTAGAAAGATAACTATTTCAGACAGAGATGATAATATGAAACAGTATAAACAGAAAATTCAGGCATTGGTGGATGATATTAATTTAGATGAATCCCGGCTATATCAGGAAATTGCAATCTTAGCTGAAAAAAAAGATATTACAGAAGAATTAGTGCGACTAGATAGTCATATAGATTTATTCACAAATTATATGAATTCTAAGGAAAACAAAGGGAAAAAATTAAATTTTCTTCTTCAGGAAATGGGAAGAGAAATCAATACAATTGGTTCTAAGACAGATGAAATACAGATTAGCCATCTGGCTGTAGATATGAAAGATGAATTAGAAAAAATAAGAGAACAGGTGCAAAATATCGTATGAGTACAGGAAAATTAGTAGTTTTATCGGCTCCATCTGGAACTGGAAAAACATCCGTATGTAAAAAATTATTAAAAAGAAATCCAAATTGGAAATTTTCTGTTTCAGCTACAACTCGTCCATTAAGGGAAGATGAGGTGGATGGAAAAGATTATATTCAAATGTCCAATGATAAATTTGAACATTTTGTAAAATTTGGTGATTTTCTTGAATGGGAATGGGTACATGGCAATAAATATGGTACCCTTATGGGACCCCTTGAGGATGTACTTGATGCAGGTGGATTAATGCTATTGGATATTGATGTAAAAGGGGGCTTGAGTTTAATGGATGAATTCCCCGATGATACGATTGGTATATTTATTGAACCCCCTGGAGATGATATACCTGAACAATTAGAGGTTTTAGAAGAACGGCTAAGTCAGAGGGGGGATGAATCTCCAAAATTAATCAAAAATCGATTAAAGCGTTTTGCCATAGAAATTGAATTTAAAGATAATTTTAAATATCAATTTATAAATGAAGATTTGGATGAAACCGTAGGAGAAATAGAAAAAATAATACAGGAGAATATAAAGTGAACGTAAAAGCAATTCAAATGAGTGAATTATTTGACAAGTGTGATGATATTTACACAAGTGTCATGATTACTGCCCAACGAGCAAAACAAATCATTGATAAGAGCGCTATTCAAATTGACGAAAATGAAGATGTTGATGATTCAATTCAATTTGCGGAAAAAGAAATTATTGTTGATGTTGTGGAGAAACCAATGGTTGTAGCATTAGAAGAACATTTAAATGGAGAATTAGAATGGCGAAATTCTGACAAGGATGATTCCGAATCAGATGAGTCATAACTCTGAACTCACGATTAGATATTTAAACCAAAGCAGAGAGTTGTATGGAAACAAAATCTTTTTGGATTCCCAAACTGTAAATGTGCCTACCTCAAATACAAAAACCCTAGAATCCTTTAATAAATCAATTCGCGAATGCCTGAAATGCGAATTAGGAAATACTCGAACTAATTTCGTATTCGGCGTTGGAAATCCGCATGCAAAAATAGTCTTTGTTGGTGAAGCCCCCGGCGAAAAAGAAGATTTAAAAGGCGAACCATTCGTTGGGAGAGCAGGGCAATTATTAGATAAAATATTGGCCGCCATTGATCTAACCAGAGAAGATATTTATATTTGTAATGTTATTAAATGCCGACCGCCCCAAAATCGTGATCCACTTCCAAGTGAGGTGGAATTATGCGAGCCTTACTTGAAAACTCAATTATCACTAATAAATCCAACATTAATTGTTGCCTTGGGAAGGATTGCTGCATGCACGATTCTAAAAACTAAAGAACCTCTAAAAAATCTTAGAAATAAGATATTTAAATATGAGGGAATTGATCTTCTTGTTACCTATCATCCTGCAGCATTGTTACGGAACCCTAATTTTAAAAAGCCTACTTGGGAAGATTTTCAGATGATCAGAGATCAGTATTTAGCGGCAGATTAAATTATGGCCAACAAAAGCCAAGCGGGAAGATTACCTCCACAATCTATAGAAGCAGAACAAGCCGTTTTAGGATGTATGCTTATTGATCCTGAGGCAGTTCCAAGAGTATTTCATACCCTGACAGATAAAAGCTTTTTTAAATCAGCCCATTCTCATGTTTATAATGCGATGGCAGTATTATTTGAGAAGAATGAAGCTATTGATACCATCAGTGTTACGGATCAATTAAAAAAAGCGGGGAAATTGGAAGATGTGGGGGGTGCCTATTTTATTACTGGTCTATCTACAGATACACCAACGGCATCAAATGTGGAATATTATGTAAAAATTGTGAAGGAGAAAGAAATCCTCCGTTCCATTATTACTTCTGCCGGACAAATGAGTACACAAGCCTATGACAGTACGGAAGAGGCAACTATTATTCTTGACCATGCAGAACAAATACTTTTTGATTTGTCTCAAGATGCAGAACGAGGAGGGTTTATATCCATTGAACCTGTACTTCATGATGTATTAGATAATTGGGGAAGCAGAAAACAAGGTACATTAACAGGAATACCCACAGGTTTCTATGATTTGGATGACCTGCTTTCTGGAATGCAAAATTCTGATCTGATAATTTGTGCTGGCCGTCCTTCTATGGGGAAAACTGCTCTCGCTCTATCTATTGCTCGTAACGCAGCATTAGAGTTTGGCCATAAAGTCGGCGTATTTAGTTTAGAAATGTCAAATACTCAGCTAGTAGAACGTCTTATTACGGCAGAAGCCCGAGTTGACAGCCATCTGGTAAGAACGGGACGTTTGCCAAAAAATGAATGGAAAAAACTCTCACAAGCTGCAGGTCCTTTATCTGATGCTAATATTTTTATTGATGATACTGCCGGATTAAATATTATGGATCTGCGTGCAAAAGCTCGCCAATTAAAAGCTGAACATGATGTTGAATTAATAATAGTAGACTATATACAGTTATTAAATTCAGGAGGGAAAGTTGAAAGTAGGCAGCAAGAAATTTCGTTTATATCCAGGTCTTTAAAAGCATTAGCAAAAGATTTAAATATACCCATTCTGGCACTTTCCCAATTATCACGTGCCGTTGAAAACAGAACAGATCATCGTCCAATTATGTCTGACCTTCGGGAAAGTGGTGCAATTGAGCAGGATGCTGATGTTATCCTTTTCATCTACAGAAAATTTGTATATAGTAGGGATGAAGAAGATAAAGGATTGGGTGAAATAATCGTTTCCAAACACCGTAACGGTCCCACAGGATCAGTAGATATTTCATTTCTTAGCCGTTATGCAAAATTTGAAAATTTAAGTAGGTTGCAAACAGATTTCATTCCCGATGATATTCCAGTTTAATTATGCTACTGGAAAAACTGAAAAAAATACTTCCCAATAACGGAAATGAATATCCGAAGGAATTCCGACAAATAATAAAAAATATTTACCTCGAATCTGATCCTGATAAAGAAGCAGTCAATTTTATTTGGGAAGCATTCAAATTTAGTAATAATGCACATGAGGGACAAAAGCGGCGATCTGGCGAGCCTTATTTTACCCACTGTGCTTCCGTAGGCATAATTCTTTCTGAATGGAAAATGGATACCAGGACAATTGCAGCAGGTCTTATGCATGATGTTATTGAAGATACGGATGTGTCTCGAAATGATATGGTAGATAAATTTGGTGAAGAAATAGCCGAACTTGTAGATGGAGTCTCCAAGTTATCCGGAATAAAGTTTTCTAGCAGGAGAGAAAAACAAGCCGAAAATTTCATGAAAATGTTTTTATCGGTTGCTAAAGATTTACGGGTGATAATTATAAAATTCGCCGACCGCCTTCATAATATGAGTACAATTAAACATCTTCCCCTTATAAAACAAAGACGGATTGCAATTGAAACCCGGGATGTTTATGCACCGTTAGCTCATCGTTTGGGAATGAATAAATTAAAAATTGAATTGGAAGACCTAATTCTTAAAACTCTTGAACCGGAAGAATATAAGCTCCTACAAAAGAAAACAAAAGCCTCAAGAAAACAAAGAGAAAAATATATTGAGGAATTCACAAAACCTATCAAGGATGAATTAAGTAATTTTAATATCCAAGCTGAAATATTTGGTAGAGCAAAACATTACTTTTCTATTGCAGGAAAAATGCAAAAACAAAATAAAAAATATGAAGAGTTATTTGATTTATTTGCCATTAGAATTATTGTTAATAAAATAGAAGAATGTTATGCTATTTTAGGGGTTATCCATCAATTATTTACCCCACTTCAAGAAAGATTCAAAGATTATATTGCTACTCCGAAAAGTAATGGGTATCAGTCAATTCATACTACTGTATTCGGCCACCAGGGGAAAATGGTAGAAGTACAAATTCGAACTGAAGAAATGGATAAAACTGCTGAAATTGGTGTTGCTGCCCATTGGGTATATAAAGAAGGGGGAGCGCTAAAAACTGATGATTCAAAAATTGATAAACATATGCGGTGGCTCCGTGAACTTGTTGAAGTACTGCAGGCTGAAGATTCAAATCCTGATGAATTTCTAAAACTACTAAAGGTAGATTTATTTAAGGATGAAATATTTGTTTTTACTCCAACGGGGGATGTAACACCCCTGCCAGCAAATTCCACACCAATTGATTTTGCATTTCAGGTTCATACTCAGGTGGGAGTTCACTGTATAGGTGCCAAGGTAAATGGAAAAATAGTACCCTTGAATACGGTTTTGAAAAATGGGGATTCTATTGAAATATTAACATCAAATACTCAAAAACCAAGTTATGCCTGGCTGAAATTCGTTCAGACGGGCAAAGCAAAATCCTACATAAAACGTTGGGTAAAACAAGAGCAAACTGAACAGAGTATACAGCTGGGAAAAGAAATTATTGAAAAGACATTGAGACGAATGAAACGTATTTCGATTTTGGATGATTTGCAGTCTAAACCACAAACAATGGGATTTGATCAGGTTGAGTCAGTTTTTGCTGCCCTGGCAAATGGGCAATTAACAGTTCGAGATATTATTGATAAATATCATCCCATTGATCCTGATGAAGTGGAAGTTGATCCGGAAAGTGAATCTTTAACCGAGCGCTTTATAAATCGGGCGAGAGGTCAAGCAAAGGGTGTTACTGTTGATGGGGTTGCAAATGCATTATTAATATTTGCAAAATGTTGTAGTCCCATCCCCGGGGATGAAATTGTAGGATATATTACTCGGGGTAGAGGGGTTACTATTCATCGAAACACCTGTAAAAATTTACCATGCATGGAGGGTGAAGATAGATTTATTTTTGTTGAATGGAATGTAAAACCACAAAGTTCATTTATCGTTCGTTTAAAAATATTATTAGAAGATCGGAAACAATTATTAAAGGATATAACCGAGTGCATATCAGCACTAAATATCAATATTGTGAGTATTGATATGAAAGCATCAGATGGTATTGCTACCTGCATTATTGTTTTGGAGGTAAGAGATACACGCCAACTGGATAGGCTTTCAACAAGAATACAAAAAATATCTAACTTCATATCAACAGAAAGGATGTAATTTGAAAGTAATAAACTATACCCGTGAAGATATTATCCGCAGAACTGGAGATAAATTAAATCTTACGCATGATGAAATGAAATTAATACTGGATACAACTCTAGATACTGTTGCTGAAATGTTAACAGAGGATAAAAGTCGAATCCGGATAGAATTAAGAAAATTTGGTATATTTGAAGTAAAGCCTACTAAAGCTAAACCTCGTGCACGAAATCCTAAAACTAACGAAGAAGTGTATGTTCCTCCTAGAAGAAAAGTTCATTTTAAACCTGGAAAAAATATTAGATTGAAATTACAGCAAGAATGGACTAAAACAGATTGAGTAGAATCCTTGGAGTCGATTATGGAGAACGCCGTATTGGGCTGGCGCTATCAGACCCATTAGGAATAATCGCCAAACCACTAAAGGTAATTGATCGAAAAAAAACAATTGATTATTTATCTGCAATTATAGAAACTGCGAAGGAAAAGGATGTAAATAAAATTGTGGTAGGGATGCCATTTACATTGAAAGGAGGACACTCTAAGCAAACTAATATAGTAACAGAATTCATTACACAATTATTCAATCGGGGAAAAATTGAGATAATACCGGTTGATGAACGCCTTAGTAGTGTATCAGCAGAAATGAGCCTTCGCGAACAAGGAATAAAAACTGGTCATGAAAAAGGAAGAGTAGATGAAACTGCCGCCGCAATAATTTTACAAGAATACTTAGATTCTCAATCTTAAATGAGAATTTCTCATTTTACCATTACCCTCATAATTTCGGCAATCTTAACAGGTCTTGCCCAGCAACCCCTCCAATTGGGATGGATCGCTTGGTTTAGTTTGGTGCCATTCATTTTCATTCTTAATCGAATTGATTCTAAAAAAGCATATTTCAAAGCAGGATTTATTTGGGGTTTTGTCTACTATCTCACTGTGATATTCTGGCTGGCAATGAATATTGGTACTACTCCCTTAATTGGAATGATTTCCATGCTTGCAGCAGTCTTATATTGTTCATTAAACATAGCAGTCATTAGCTTAATTATGGGCTTTATAAAATCATATTATGCAAAACGATGGTTCTGGCTCATGCCACTCGTTTGGACTTCTGTTGAGTATATTCGTAATATGGATGTGTTAACAGGGGGACCTTGGACTTCGCTGGCAAATACACAGTTAGATTTTCATACACTAGTACAAAATGCAGAAATATCAGGAATTTACGGAATCACATTTTGGATTATTTTACTTAATGTTTGTATTTATAATTGGATAGATAGACCCTACTCAAAACATTTATTTTCAGTTGTTTCAATATTCATTCTTCCATGGATAACGGGATTATATTTAACTCCAAATCCGCAGACTGATTTTAAAAATAAAATAGATATTGCTCTTATTCAGCCTAATATTCATCTTTCTCAAAAGTGGAAACCCGGAGCCATTCGCCAAAATATTGAATCACTTTTAACATTATCCAAGCCGGAGATAGAAAAATCAGTTGATGTTGTAATTTGGCCAGAATCTGCTACGCCGGCATATATTTTGCAGGGTAATCAATATTATTTAAAATGGATTCAATCTGAATTAGGAAACACAAAATTATTATCAGGAATACCATATTATACGGGGGAAAAGCAAAGTAGACAATTCTTTAATTCAGTAGTATTGGTATCCTCCGATTCAGTTTCTAAAATATATAATAAATTAATGTTGGTTCCCATGGCTGAACATATTCCATTATCTGGGTATTTCCCCTCATTGAAAGAATTAAATCTTGGTCAAGCAAATTTTACACGCGGAGATGAATATAGATTATTTAATATTCAAAATACTCCCTTCGCAGCTATGATATGTTTTGAATCTACTATTCCCTCTTTGAGTACCAATTTTGTTAAACGTGGTGCTCAGGTATTGGTATATGTTGTCAATGATGGTTGGTATGAATCTCCCCCTGAACCTCAACAACATGCTAAACAGGCTGTTTATAGGGCTATTGAGAATCGCAGGCCAGTTTTACGCTGTACAAATACGGGCATATCAATGGTTATAAGCCCATCGGGGAACATCACTAAAGAATTACCGTTAAATCAATCTGGAGTGATTAGTGCTGCAATTATTCCCAATAATGAATTAACTTTTTATACTAGATATGGGGATGTTATCGCTCAATTGAGTGCAGTGATTTCCATGTGTTTTATTCTGGGAGTGTTAATTAGAAAAAATGAATAAATATTTAATAATCATCATTATCTGTTTAAGCTGTATTTCTGCACAGGTAAATGGAAATGCCAAAACAAAATTACAATCATTATTATTACCTGGATGGGGCCAACATTCTCTGGGAGAATCAAAACGAGCTACCGACTATTTTATTAGAGAAGCTGCTCTTTGGCTGATTTTTGTTGGAAGTAAGAAGAGTGCAGATTGGTATGAAAGTGATTACACGGCTTTCGCTGAACTCCATGCAAATGTTGATATGGCAGGAAAGAATTATTTATTTGCAGTTAATATGGGGCATTATAATAGTTTAGATGATTACAATGATACTAAAGAGCGCCAAAGGTTAGTGAATGATAAATATGAAGAAGGTAAAAATTTTGATTGGCAATGGGATAATTCTACCAACCGTATCAAATTTGACAATATGCGAATTAAGTCAGTAACATTAGATAAATATGCAAAATTTTCAATAGGAGGGCTCATACTTCATCGGATGGTATCCTTCTTTGACATGATATATCTTGAAAGAATTAATTCCAGAATCTCAATTGAACCTCAATTATCTCCTGATTCAAACTCAATGAGTATCAATTTTACTCTGAAATTATAAATGTTTATAAGAAGAGAATTGATATTTCGTTTGTAGACACCCGGGCTATTCTTAGCGGTGTTATCTACATTAAACATTTCAGGCTGTTTGGTGCAGGTATTTCAATGAGGCTTGAATTTCTGTTGATATAAATTTAATACATGAATGGCCTGAAAACCCTGAGTAGTTTTTAAAATATTTTTTTCATATATGAATAAACGAATTTTTGTAACCCTTCAGATTGGGCTTATATCTTTTTTCATGTTTGCTGATCAGAATCTGATGGGACCTAACCTCACATTGATTGCTGAAGATTTTGGTATGACAGATGTGAAGGATCAATACCTTGGTGGTCTTATTCCACTCGTTTTCTGGCTCCTAGGAGGGGCTGTGGCCCTGTTTATTGGCTATTGTACCGATTTGATATCTCGCAAATATCTTTTCGTCCTTGTGGTAATTGTTGGTGAAATCCCCTGCTTATTATCTGGCTTTGCAGATACCTACATGGAGTTTTTCATCATGAGGGTATTAACTGGTATAGGTATTGGCGGAATTATTCCCTTGACCTATTCTCTACTGGGTGATCTCTACTCAGCAAATGAGCGAATAAAGGTGGTGACTCTCATCGGCCTGGCTTCTGGGATGGGCATTGCAGTGGGTCAGTTGACTGCAGGTATGATGGGTGACAGTTTTGGCTGGAGATTGCCTTTCATTGTTTTTGCCATCCCAAATTTCATTCTAGCGGTTATATTTATATTAACCGTGGAAGAACCTGATCGTGGACAGATGGATCGTA
Source organism: uncultured Fidelibacterota bacterium (assembly GCA_913049525.1). Classification (GTDB taxonomy): domain Bacteria; phylum Fidelibacterota; class Marinisomatia; order SCGC-AAA003-L08; family D37C17; genus D37C17. Next base: position 10,533 of record CAJWYZ010000022.1, read on the forward strand.
ACGTTCAGAGTTTCAGAATTTCAGATTTCAAGGATTTTTCATCACTGTTTAAGATTAAGACCAACCTGTTGGTTTTTCTGCAGGGGATATTTGGTACTATTCCGTGGGGAGTATTTTCTATATTTATAATTGATTATTTTGTGGTAGAAAAAGGGTATTTAAGACCCACTGCTACACTGATAATCACTATTGTTGGTGGAATGGCGCTTGTAAGTTCACTCATTGGCGGTTTTGTGGGCAATAAACTCTTTAGGAAGAACCCAAAGTACCTACCACTTTTCTGCGGGATATCAACAATATTGGGTGTTATTCCCACCGCCTTATTAATAAATGCACCCATGCGAACGGATCAAAATGAAACCATGCTGGTAGTATTTGCCATCTGTACGGGGCTGCTTATTGCCATGACACCGCCTAACATGAAAGCAATCCTCATGAATGTTAACAATCCGTTCAGTCGAGGCACGGTTTTTTCATTATATAATTTTGCCGACGATCTGGGCAGGGGGTTTGGACCATTTATCATAGGAAATATTTTGATCTACTATTTTGGCCGAAACGTGGCATTTAATATTGCCAACACATTCTGGATTATCTGCGGCGGTCTTATTTTACTCATGTACTGGACATTTCCAAAAGAGAATAGGGGAGGGTAAATTGATATTTGAGATTTTATCTATTGTTATAGGTCTATACTTATTTATGATTATGTATTTTAATTACAAGTACCCAGAAATCCGGTGGGATTGGGATACTATTCAAACTGATAAAGTAGAATTCCCTGAAAAATTTATATGGGGTACAGCCACAGCAGCCCATCAAGTAGAAGGAAACTGTATTAATAACTGGTCTGAATTTGAAAAGGGTTCAAAGCCAACTGGTGAGCCAAATATTAAAGATAATCAGCAGTCTGGCTTAGCCTGTGATCACTGGAATCGCTATCTTGAAGATATATCGCTCATTAAAAAGCTTGGGGTGTCTTATTACCGCTTCTCAGTTGAATGGAGCAAAATTCAGCCGGAGCAGGATGTATTTGATGAAGATGTCTTAAGGCACTATTTAAAAATGATTGATGCGCTTTTAGAGAATAATATTACACCGGTACTCACCCTTCATCACTTCACGCATCCTATCTGGTTTGACAGGTTGGGCGCCTTTGAAAGGGAAGAAAATATTCAAATATTTATATCATTCTGTGAACGTGTGTTTAAAGAATATTCAAGCAAAGTGAGCTATTGGTGTACCATTAATGAGCCTGGAGTTGTGGCAACTCAAGGGTATTTCAGCGGTATGTTCCCGCCAGGTAAAAAAGATTCTCAACTTTCTGCAGTGGTGCTGAAAAATTTACTTGATGCGCATGTTAAGGTGTATCATGCCTTGAAGAAAATGGAACACGGACCTCAGGTAAAAATTGGACTGGTAAAAAATATAAATCAGTTTGAACCCTGGCGGAGGTGGCATCTCTTAGATTGGGTCATATCAAATAGGGTAAATCATTTTTATAATGATTCTACCATCGAATTTTTACGCACAGGTATATATAAGATTCGCATACCTGGTTTGGCCTGGATATATCATAAAAATGTAAACGCTATGGGTTCAATAGATTTTTTTGGCCTGAATTATTATTCCCACAATCATCTAAAAATGCAGTTTTCACCAAAAGAGCCATTTATTATGAAGTACCCGGATGGAGATATTTTAACGGATATGCCCTACACGATTTACGGTGAAGGTTTATACCGTGCTATAGAATCTGTATCGGTCCTGAATGTTCCCATTATCATTACTGAAAATGGTGTGGCTGATGCAAGAGATGACAGGCGAAAACTGTATATCAAGCGCTATCTTTATGCTGTGTCAAAGGCCCTTGAAGATGGGTTTGATATTCACGGATACTTTTACTGGAGCCTTATGGATAATTTTGAATGGGCATTTGGCTATGATATGAAGTTTGGTCTTTACGAAGTAGATTATATGTCGCAGAAAAGAACCCTTCGGGATGGTTCACAAGCTTTTATTGATATTGTAAAAGGCTAGAGGCACACACGCACACAAACAAAACAGCCACACATTAGGAGGAGGAAAATGTATGGCTGCTTTTTGGTACTTATATCTTGTTCTATATTATCTACTCACTAAGTAGAGCAAGGTTCCCTGATATTTTCTATTTTGTGCGCGTAGAAACAGGTGCAAATACTGCCATGCAGAAGCTCATGCTATTGAAATAGTATAATCTCGTAAATAGTATTCAAAAGCCCCCAGAATGGTAATTTTGGGGGCTTTTCTGTTGTTATAAGAGTGATTATTGTTAAAT
>CAJWYZ010000023.1 GCA_913049525.1 uncultured Fidelibacterota bacterium
TTCTGGCTCAGGCAATCATTACGGAAGGTCTTAAAAATGTAACAGCTGGTGCAAACCCAATGGATTTGAAGAGAGGCATTGATCATGCAGTTACCCAGACAATAGATTATTTAAAATCTATTTCTAAAGATGTTTCCAACAAAGAAGAAATTGCTCAAGTTGGAACAATCTCTGCAAACAATGATAATTCAATTGGCGAACTTATCTCCGAGGCTATGGAAAAAGTTGGCAATGAAGGTGTTATTACTGTTGAAGAAGCTAAAAGTACGGAGACCTTTTTAGAAACTGTGGAAGGTATGCAGTTTGATAGAGGATATCTTTCACCTTACTTCGTAACAAATGCAGATAATATGGAAGCTGAGTTAGAAAATCCATATATTCTTATTCATGAGAAAAAAATCAGCAATATGAAAGAACTTCTTCCTGTATTGGAAAAAGTGGTTCAAGCTGGTAGATCTCTCTTGGTAATTGCTGAAGATATTGAAGGTGAAGCTCTTGCTACATTAGTAATGAATAAGTTACGTGGATCTTTCAAAGTTGCTGCTATCAAAGCTCCTGGCTTTGGTGACCGAAGAAAAGCAATGATGCAAGATATTGCTGTTCTTACTGGTGGTATTGTAATATCTGAAGAACAAGGTTATAAGCTAGAAAATGCTGATATCTCTTACTTGGGTGAAGCACGAAATGTAACTATTGATAAAGATAATACAACTATCGTTGAAGGCAAAGGTAAGCAAGATGCTGTATTAGCTCGCATTAACGAAATCAAAGTGCAGATTGAAAAATCTACTTCTGATTACGATAAGGAAAAACTACAAGAGCGTTTAGCTAAACTTTCTGGTGGTGTTGCTGTACTAAATATTGGTGCTGCTACCGAAGTTGAGCTTAAAGAGAAAAAAGCTCGTGTTGAAGATGCACTGCACGCTACTCGCGCTGCTGTGAAGGAAGGTATTGTTGCTGGTGGTGGAGTTGCTCTGCTACGTGCTATCGATGCTATCAACACTAAAGGATTGCCTGCTGATGAAGCTGTTGGCGCTGGAATCCTCAAGAAAGCTCTGGAAGCTCCTTGCCGCATGATTGTTAATAATGCTGGTCTTGAAGAATCTGTAGTTGTAAATAAAATCAAAGAAAGTAAGGGTTCAAATGGTTTTGATGCACGACATGAAGAATATGTTGACATGCTGAAAGCTGGAATCCTTGATCCTACTTTAGTAACCCGTACTGCTGTGCAAAATGCTGCTAGTATTGCCGGTTTACTTCTGACAACGGAAGCTACCGTTTCAGATAAGCCTGAACCACCTTCAGCTGCTGCTCCAGCTATGCCTGGTGGAGATATGGGTGGTATGGGCGGTATGGGCGGAATGATGTAATTGTTACATCTTTCTAACTGTATTGTTAAAAACGCCTCCTTTTAGGGGGCGTTTTTATTTACCCATCATTCTACCTTTTACCAAATTATCATATAAACAAAAAAGCCCCTGAAATCAGGGGCTTTTACTTTACAGCAATTTAAATATTGAGGTTAGATCAGTATACTTCACTCCGGTAATCTTCCTGGTCAATCATTTTTTTTGCATCTGTGAGCCAGCTGGTAAATCCCCGAGTACGTTCAGTATTTAATAATTGATCTCGAATAGAAGTAAAATTATCTTGATATAATGAATCATTAAACTCATCTCTGGAGCTCATTTTTAAAAGTAAGACTGCATTGAAAGTCTCAATAACACCTGAGGTCTCTCCGGCATTCATAGCAAGGAGTGTGCCCGTTAGTTGATTGCTTTTCCCAATGCCCGTAAAGGACCCACCTAAAGTTGAGGATTCACCTGAACTAAATTGAAGTAATGAATCTGAACTAGCCAACGCTTCCCAGTTATCTGTTCCAGATATGGCATTCAATTTATTGGCGGCATATTCTTTTTTATTATCTCTCAGCAATGATCTGCGGATGCTTTCTTTCACATCAGCCATTGGTTTAAATCCACTATTTTTTTCACCTATTAAGTGGAAAACTGCTATTCCATTATTTGTAGTAATAGGGTCAGAAAGTGAACCCATTGAATTATCAAAAGCAAAACGCACAGCCGGTCTTAACACCCCCATTTGAAATGGAATACCTGAATTTGCCTCAAATGTTTCATGCACATCAATTGTATCAACAGAACTTACTTCATGCTTTGAAACTGCTTCAGCAAAAGAATAATCTTCCGCATCTGCAGAAAAATCTAACACTAACTGCATAACACTATCTTCAACGGCAGATACCATTAAACTATCATCACTGGTTACCGGTTTTGGAATTTGAAATACAATATACTCTAATGTTTTACGTTCTTTAACTGTATAAGAATCCTCTTTGTCTGTGTTGTATTTTTCGGAAATTTGATCATCACTTACTTCAATTAATGAATCTGGGATACCACTTAATGTCAAATAAAGATAGTCCAATGTACAATTCACATTTTTCTTAATAAAATCTCTCTTCACATCTTCATCATTTACAGAACCCAAATTATTATAAATGGTCTGAAGCTTTCTATCCGCTAACCAAGTCCTGAGATAATTTTCCCAATTAACAAGTAGCGGATTCAATTCAACGGGAATATTGCCATTTTCTACTGCTTGTTCGTAAGAGTCCGAATCAAATTTTCCATCCTCATTTAAAAAGAATCCTGCATTTGTAAGATCAGTCTGGAAAGCTGGAGGTGGAGTTATTAGAAGAAAATCATATATTTCATCCAATGAAACTTCTAATCCCAATTGTTTAATTTTTTCATCTTTTAGTTCGCGTTCAATAATTGCATTCCATGCAAAGTCTCCCGCATTTTGGTAGGCACGATTATCAATTGCCTGTCCCTGTCGCCGCATTCGGTTTAGCTGATTTTCCCGTTGTTGTAAATATCGACTATGAGTAATGTTCTTTCCATTTATTTTGCCGGCGTTTAAACGAACATTTTTCCCACCGAAAACTAGATCCATAATATTAGCGCCTCCTACAAGTCCGCCAACTGCCATACTTAAAATAAAAAAGAAGAGTAAAAGCCATAATACTACATGGGATCTTTCTCTCAGTTGAGTCATATTAAACACTATATTTGCTCCAAATAATTAATGGTTTAGTTCCGTATTTCTCCTTGTGGAGATAAGCGGGATCGAACCGCTGACCTCTTGAATGCCATTCAAGCGCTCTCCCAGCTGAGCTATATCCCCTTTTTTCTTTAGTGAAAATGTTATTTTTCTCCAAAAAAGACAGCCGTAAATTTATTTTTTCTACCTAACTCTCTCCAAGGAAAAGATTACAATTGGGGGAACCTTTTATCCTGAAAACAGTTTGAACGTTCTGAATAATCCTTATAAATTTCATAAACTGTGGCACATAAAAAACAAATTATATTCATTATTTCGCTGACAATTGTTCTGGGGCTTATCCGTTTTTCACTCCTGGATGATCCTGAGTTTACCCTTATTAAAAAAGAGCGAATTGTGGAAACTATCAGTTCATTTTCTGTACCAGAGAATATGACTTCACCTATGGCAATAAATATAGAATTTGCCCAAAATCTTTTCAATGAGAAATCAGCCATTTTTATTGATGCCCGCGATTCTGAGGATTATAATTCTGGACATATTGAGAATGCTATTAATATCCCCTTCGATTATTACGAAGATTACGAAGATATTATAAATGAACTGGATGATACTGCCCCCCATGTCATTTATTGTAGTGGTGAAGAATGTTCTCTCAGCATGGATTTGGCCGATTACTTTTTTAATGAATTGGCTTTTGAAAATATATTGATATTTGAAGGTGGCTGGCCTCAATGGAGAGATGCCGATTTACCATCATCACTCAATATTTCAGCTATTATTGATTCGCCCCCTACAGAAACTATTATTAATTTAGATGTTATAATATCCTGGATAACCCTAATCTCAGCAATTTTCATTGCCCTTCACTTTCTTTTAATAAAAGGATATATCTCAATCTCAATTTCTAGTATCAATTCTTTGGATATCACTATAATTCCTCGAATAATATTGGGGGCAGTATTTATTATTGCCAGTTACCATAAAATTTTAGACCCTGCCTCCTTTTCGAATAATATTCATAATTTTCATATTACACCGTCAGCAGTAGAAAATCTTGCTGCACTTTCCATTCCCTGGCTAGAATTGATTCTTGGTGTATTTCTCATTTTTGGGGTATTTTTAGAGGGTAGCATAAGCCTGACAATTGGACTATATATCTTTTTCATATTTATATTATCTCAAGCAGTTTTTAGAGGGATTGATGTGCATTGTGGGTGTTTTAAAACAGAAGCTGATGCTGGGGTCGCAGATTTGAAAATGGGCTTAATAAAACGAATTGGGGAAGATTTCTTGCTTTTAGGCATGGCTTTTATTTATAAAATGAAAAACAAAATTACATTATCAAATAAGGAACACGAATGAACAAAATATTTGGAATGATTATACTGATGCTTTTTCAGATCGGTTTGGCAGAAACTGTCGCTTCCAAACAGATACGAATTGTCGGCACCGCTAATGTGCATGGTGAAACCGACCCTTGTGGCTGAAAAAAGAAACCTCTGGGCGGTCTTGCCCGGAAAGCTACAATTATTGACAATCTCAGATCGGACGGATTTGATGTCATCATTTTAGATGCGGGGAATCTCCTCTTTAAAAAGGAAACCTTAGGTCCAGGATCTCCAACTGAAATTGCCAAAATGACTGCTGAAGTTATTGTTTCTACTTTTAATGAAATTGGCTGTCATGCATTCTCACCCGGCTCAAAAGATTTTGCAGCAGGACTTGCATTTATTCAAGAAATGCAAATGCTGGCAAATTTCCCATTTATATCAGCAAATATTCTTGATGTTAATGGCAATCGCCTTTTTGACCCTTATGTAATTGCTGATGTTGAAGGCGTCTCTGTTGGCATTATAGGTTTAGCATCTAACTTTATTCATTCAGATGTCTATATTCAAGATCCTATTGAAGCATTAAACGAACTAGCAGGTGAAGTGAACAGTCAATCTGACGTATTGGTGCTAATGTTTGATTCTGAAGAAGCTGATATTATAAAAATGCAAACCTCTGGATTTCCTATTGATTTGGTAATTCGTAGCAAATCTAAAACCCGATCCCAAGATGGTGGTAAACGCGACATTCCATCATATTCTTGTGGGGATAGAGGTAAATATCTATATCAGTTTGACCTTACTGTTGCAGACCCAAATAAGCAATTTATAGATTTGGCGGTATATGAAAATCAGATGTCTCAAGCAGAAAAAAAACTAAATAAAATGAGAAAAGGAAATCTGATTACAGATTTACATAATGTCTATAAAGATGATCCCCCAAGCTTGAAGAAAATCGAAACGTATGAATCTCAAATCCAATCTGCGAAAGATGCCCTGAAAAATACTGTGAACTCAATAAAAATGAGTAAACATGAATTGGGAAAAACAGTAACAGACCGTCCGGATATTTTACAAATAGTCGATAATGGTAAGGCCAAAATCAATAACTCATATGGACCTCAACCTCCATCTGGTACACCACCGGGGAAAAATCAAAAAAAAATTGGACATGATCATGATGGTGATGGAATTCCAGATCACTAATTTGTTTGGAATTTGACAGTAATATCTGGTAAGATATCCACCCCTGAAATTCAGGGTATATTTGCGAAAGTAGCTCAGCTGGTAGAGCATAACGTTGCCAACGTTAGGGTCGTCGGTTCGAATCCGATCTTTCGCTCAACAGCCTCCATATCCTGAGCATTTAGCTTGTCCAAATATCTAAGGGCAGGAGGCTTTTTTAAGGCGTCGTACCCAAGCGGTAAGGGAGCGGTCTGCAAAACCGTCATGCACCAGTTCGAATCTGGTCGACGCCTCTTCTAGGGGGTTAATTTGATCCCCTTTTTAATTGCCCAATAATTTCCACTTATTGGGCATGTTTTTGCCGAGATGGTGAAATTGGTAGACACAAGGGACTTAAAATCCCTCGGACATATATGTCCATCCCGGTTCGAGCCCGGGTCTCGGTACAGAAAAACCCTCATCAATAGTCGTGGATAAAGTGAAACCAAACGGCGGAAAATTAATTGAACATACCCAGAAAATTGGACAGCACGGATTCAGATTCATTATTTTGGATATTATTTAAGGAAAACATATGAACATACCCCATGATATAAGCCAATACAATCACCATTTTAGGGATTACACTGAGCTTCGGGTTCAGGAAAATCGTGTTACCCGAATATCACTCACCAATGGGGATGTAACTGGAAATGTCTCCAGTGCCCAGAGCGGTGTGTCCGCGCGGGTATTTAAAGATGGAAACTGGGGGTTTTCATCAGCACCTGAATTTAATGATGATAGTGTTGGCCGTGTTGTAAAATCATCTACGGAAAATGTCCAATTTATGAACTTAAAAAATACCAGCCGTTGCGGATTGATTTTACCGGACACATTAGGTGAGTATGAAATGGACTTTGCCACAAAGAAGCCTCGTGAAAATCAGAAATATTGGGTGGATTTTGCCCGTGAAGTAGATGGCTATCTCGAAAAGAAATTCCCGGAGCTTCTATCGAGAAATGTAATGGTTGCAGGTACCGATATGGAAAAATCTCTTTCTACTTCTGATGGATCCAAATCTTATTCCATGACCCCCCGAAGTTTTCTGGTTGTTACCGTGGCAATTGAAAAAGATGGTAATCCGGTAAACTTGTATGAATTTTTTGGTGGACTGGGACAGATGGAAGATAATTTGTTATCCCCCTCTGATTTCTTGCCTAAATTGGATGATTTGGTGAGTCGTCTCAAACAGAAAGCTGATGGAGTATTTCCCACAGCAGGTTTACAAAATGTAATAATGGATGCAGACTTAGCTGGTATTCTGGCACATGAAGCTATTGGTCACACTACGGAAGCTGACTTGGTTCTTGGAGGATCTGTTGCAGGTGATTTGATGGGGCAGGAAGTTGTGAGTCCATTAATAACGCTTGTTGATTATGCAAATACTTTTGATGATAAAACCTGCCCGGTACCGGTGTATGTGGATGATGAAGGTACTCCGTCAAAAGATACGGTTATCATCAAAGATGGGGTATTGAAAAATTTCATGCATAATAAGGAGAGCGCACAGCATTTTGAGACTCAGCCGGATGGAAATGCAAGAGCTTATGCTTTTTCTGATGAGCCCCTTATCCGTATGCGTAATACTGCCTTTGTACCGGGAACAAATTCATTGGAAGACATGATATCTTCAATAGATGATGGATATTACCTCACAAAGAGCAGTAATGGACAAGCAGATTCTACCAGTGAATTTATGTTCGGAATTGCCATGGGATACGAAATTAAAAATGGTAAAATTGGCAGAGCCATTAAAGAAACTACCATATCAGGAATCGCCTTTGATGTGTTAAAAACGGTTGATATGATTTCTGAAGAAATGTCGTGGTCTGCTGGTGGAATGTGCGGTAAAAAGCAATGGATTCCCGTTGGAATGGGTGGTCCTGCAATAAAATGCAAAGTAAATATTGGAGGTAGATAAATGAATCAGTCAGATATTGCCAATTATTGTATCGAACAACTTAAAGAGGCCGGCGCCCATAAATCTCAATGTGCTGTAACTTTTTCTGAGAAAAAAGAATTGAATGTAGAAACTGGTGAGATGTCACTTTTCAGAACCACCTTTGATACCAATGTTGGCATGTCAGTTATTGTAGATCAGAAAAGTGGCAGTGTTGCCATAAATAAAACGGATAAGGACTCTATAAATGAAGCTGTGAGAAAAGTGATGGATATGGCGCAGTCATCTCAACCGGATGATGCCAATGATATTTCACCATCTCAGCCCAAACAATCTTTTTCAAAAGGCGATGAAAAGCCTGATATGGAAAAAATGTACCTTCGGCTGGATGAGTTTATGGGATATGTTAAAAAAACTCATCCCACAATAAATATGGAGGCAGCTATTGTTGATTTTTCCCACTCAACATCCGTTTTCCAAAATTCCAATGGAGTTGAATTTACAACTAAAGAAGGCATGTATGGATTCTCCAATATGTTCACAGCTAAAGAGGGGAAAGATACATCCTCCTTTAATGGGATGGGCATTTCTGCGTTAAACCTGAATACGCCATTTATTGAATCAGGGTCAGCCAAACGCTTGCTAAAGCAGTCAACTGAACAAGTGCGTACCAAGCCAGTATCAGAAAAATTTACAGGAGAAATTGTAGTCACTCCTGATTGTCTCAGTGATTTTCTTGGATTTATTACCGGGGATATCAGCGATGGTAAAATTATTTCTAAGACCTCCATTTATAAAGAAAAGTTGAACAAACAGATTACGGATTCTAGATTCACGCTTCATGCGCGACCGGTATCTGACGAAATAACGGATGGATATTTTATTACCGATGATGGTTATGTTGCAGAAAATAATACCATAATTGATAACGGTGTATTGAAAACCCACCTATTAAGTTTATACGGTGCCAATAAAACCGGTGGAAAAAGAGCCGTTAACGGCGGTGGTGCTTTTGTGGTTGATGCCGGAGAAAAGCCAAAAGATGAAATTATCCGTAATATCAAAAAAGGCATTTTATTAGAACGATTTTCTGGTGGAAGACCTTCTGCAGATGGTGAATTTTCTGGTGTAGCTAAAAATAGCTATTATATTGAAAATGGAGAACTAAAATACCCAATAAGTGAAACTATGATTTCAGGAAATATTCAGGAGATGTTTAGTAATATAGGGGAAATTTCCAGTGATCGTATAGATTTTGGCTACTGTATTTTCCCATGGATATCTTTTAAAGGGGTGACCGTTTCGTAGAATAGTTTTAGTAATTTATCTACTTTAAAACTCCTATTCTACTTTTTTAGATAATTCAATTATGTAGTGATTTCTTATTGAGTGATCAAGGGTATCCTTTCAACTCCATTATGTAGGTTTCCTATCTGAATGGCTGTAGTTTTAATTCCCAATTTTACACATCTATCCATTTGGGTTTTGAATGAATAATTTGATCATAAATGGCACATCCTTTTTCATGTGCACCTTTTAAATATCCGCTGCTCATGAGAAATTCATTGGTTATTTCTTTGCCGGTGAATTTGAATTTTTGTGTAAAGAGTTTTACCCAGTCATCTAATTCCATAGGGCAGTTTATTTCCAGCCAGTTTTTAAATGAACCATATTCTTGTTGTAGTTTAATAATTTGTCCTGCATTATAAATTGCGGCATTCACTTTTAGTTTATTCCTAATAATCCCCGAATCACTCAACAGTCGTTCTCGTTCTTTTTCAGTATATGATGCCACTTTCTGAATATCAAATTGTTGGTAGGCTATTCTGAAATTTTCTTGTTTTTTTAAGATGGTAGTCCAATTTAAGCCCGCTTGATTAATTTCTAAAACCAATCGACCAAACAACTCATTATCTGATTCAATTGGAAACCCATATTGAGTGTCATGATAAACACGATGCACATTGTCATCTTCAACAGTGGCCACAAATTCACAATATGTATTAGGTTTTGGCATATAAATTCACTTTATAGTTATTAATTTTTATTATTTACTTCAAACCAAACTTTCGTTGTCCTTATACTGAAATCTAATTACAAATAATGAAATAATTAATAAATTTTCTATTAATATATAAATTTAGAAGTACAAAAAATAACCTATTAGAAATCAATAAAATATATACCCCAAACAGACAGATTGGTGTATTTTTTCACATTCTCATGGGACGAATTTCAGAACAAATTATTGAACAAATCCGCAGTACGGCTGATATCATTGAGGTGGTATCAGGATATGTGCAGCTTAAAAAACGAGGGCGAAATTATTTCGGACTCTGCCCTTTTCATGGGGAAAAAACAGCCTCCTTTTCTGTGAGCCCAGAACGGCAGATTTACAAATGTTTCGGCTGCAGCGTAGGTGGTGGTGTTATCAATTTCATCATGGAAATTGAAGGAATGGAATTTATAAATGCAGTGAAACACCTAGCTGACCAGTACAGCATTGAACTCCAGATTGATGAGTCGCCGGGGCAATCCAAAGATCTCATTACACAGTTATTTGATATACATACCCAAACTGCACGTACCTTTCTGGAAAACTTAGGTACTGAAGAAGGAAGTAAAGTTCTGGCCCATTTAGAATCCCGGGGACTCACCAGAGATACCATTAAAAAATTCCAATTAGGCTATAGCCTAAAACAGAAAGATGCTCTACTATCTGCTTTTCGAAAAGATGGTGTACGAAGTGATGCCATGAAACAATCCGGTTTATTTATTGATACTAAAAGCGGATATATGGATCGTTTCAGGGGGAGAATCATGTTTAGTATCTCAAATTCCGCTGGCAAAATTGCTGCATTCGCTGGGCGTGTTTTTGAATCAGATGATCTGGCAAAGTATGTTAACTCCCCGGAAACACCTATATATAATAAAAGTAAAATTCTGTATGGTCTGCATGAAACCAAACAAATTATTCGGACTAGTAAATCGGTCATTGTAGTAGAAGGCTACCTTGATTTTCTTCAACTGTATCAATCGGGAATCCACAACATTGTGGCAATATCTGGTACTGCATTTACAGACCAGCATGCACTTCAAATAAAACGATTTTGTGAAAACGTACACCTTGCTTACGATGGAGATTCAGCAGGAATCTCTGCCGCTATTCGGGCAGGCTATGTACTTCTCAGGGCAGGTCTTTCTCCATTAATAGTAAATATACCAAATGGTTTAGATCCGGACGACTGGGTAAAACGAGATGGGAATATTCCCTTTCTAGAAGCTGTTGAAAATAGTGCCAAACTACTGCCCTTTCACTTTCAAAATTATAAAGGGGATGTTACCTCAACTACTGGTAAAACTGCATTTGTGAATGAGGTCCTTATGGAAATTATTCAAATTAAAGATCCTGTGAGCCGGGAATTACAAGGTCGGGAATTAAGCGAAATTGTTGGCGTAAGTGCAGAAAGTATTTTTCAATCACTGCACAATATGTTGGAAAAACAAAAACGTAGACAAAATTTCCAACAGAATAATCAAAATCTGAAGCCAAAACTCAGTGACAAAAAACAATTATTAGAAAACGATCTTATTCGACTTTGCTTTGCAGAAAATAGTACCATTCGTAAATTTTTATTCGATTTTGTTAAGCCGGAATGGATTGCCACAGAGCTATCTCGAAAAATATATGAAAAAGTGTATATTCATTTACCTTCGGCGAATGCTCCCAAAGCAAGCCTGATTATGAATGAATTAAAAAATGATGTTCACCGGAGTAAATTGGCTGAGATTGTATTTGATTTAGAAAAATTTACACCTACAATTTTATCCGCTCAAGACTGTGTAATTCGACTGGAAAAAAATTGGATAAATCTTCATATTCAATCTCTCAGGGATGAGTTGAAAAATGCAGAATCTATGGGTAAAGACCCTCTCTCCATTATGAAAAATATTGAAAAATTACAAAACCAGAAGAATAATATCTCCCACCAATATTCAACAAATGAATAAGCAAATAAATTTACTCCTTATTCTTATTCTTTCATGTAGTGAGGATGATGTAATAATTTCTAATACTCCCCCTAACCTTCCAAGTCAAAATTATAAGATAGACCTCCACAGTAATTCAGGCTCACTCCTTGAAAGTGTAACTATTTATTGGAATAATACTGAGGGAGAGGTTGAATTAGATGATTCTGGGACACTCATTAATCCAGGCGGCAGCTCTCATACATTTAGTGGAATGAACCCTGGTGAATTCCGGGATATTACAATACGAGTTGATGATTCTACTTATGTGGACAGTATCCAGATTTTCACCAGACCCGTTTATCCCGCAAGCAATTTTCGGCATGAAGTTGAAATGGTAATGCGTGGAAATGGAAAATGGGATGAGGGTGAAAATCTTACTGACCTTGATTCAAATAATGTTTGGAGTGAAGGAGAAGATTTTATTGACATTGAATATCCTAAATACCATCGAGTCTTAAATTGGTCTCCAACAAGTGAACCAGATGAAACTTTTTCTAATTATATTATCTACCGAGCAGATAATGATAATGCAGATAATCTAATAAAC
>CAJWYZ010000024.1 GCA_913049525.1 uncultured Fidelibacterota bacterium
AGCTAATAGTCAAGAGCTCCCAGATGTGCTTATAGCCTGCGTAGGTGGCGGCTCCAATGCAATGGGCATATTTCATCCCTTCTTAAATGATACTGTACGTTTAGTGGGTGTAGAAGCTGCCGGGCACGGTGTAGATACGGATGCTCATGCCGCAACCATGACCAAGGGCGAATTTGGTGTGCTTCACGGGTCGGCCAGTTATTTATTGCAAACAGGTGATGGCCAGGTAAAATTGCCACATTCGATTTCTGCAGGATTAGATTATCCCGGTGTTGGTCCTGAGCATAGCTATTTAAAATCGTCAGAGCGAGTGGAATATGTATCTGCAACTGATGATGAGGCTATAGAGGCGTTCCAATGGCTATCTGAGAAAGAAGGAATACTTCCTGCGCTGGAATCATCCCATGCATTATCATTCTTAAAACAAAGGGATAATAATGTTCAAAAAGATGAAAATGTAATCATTTGTCTATCGGGACGAGGTGATAAAGATGTGCATACTGTGGCTGATTATTTGGGAAGGAAGTTTTGAGTATAAGATGTAACCGCAAAGATCGCTGGGCACACGGAGATATTTAAAGAGATTCTCTGTTATTGCTATGCCCTTTGTATTAAAATAAAACAATGAATAGAATTCAGAAAATATTTCAGGATAGAACTGAAAAAGTGATTCCATTTCTTACTGCAGGCTACCCCTCGAAAAAGGATACAGCGCAGATGGTTTTGGCCGCAGAGAAGTCAGGTGCTGCCATGGTGGAATTGGGAATGCCATTTTCTGATCCATTAGCCGATGGACCCATTATTCAAGCTGCCAGTCAAAAAGCCATTGAAAATGGAGTGAATATCAGTTGGATTTTAGAGGTGGTGACAGAAATTCGCAGAGAATCAGAAATTCCTCTGGCGCTTATGGGATATATTAATCCCATAATAAATTATGGAATAGGAAAGTTTATTCATGACTGCAAATTGGCGGGGGTTGATGGTTTAATTATTCCTGACCTTCCCCCTGAAGAGGCAACTGAATTATTACAAGTAGCGAATGATGCGGGAATTTGTATTATTCTCTTGGTGGCTCCCAATACTGGAAATGAGAGAATTAGGGAAATTTCTAAATTGGCGGGATCTTTGATTTATTGCGTAGCTATTTTAGGAATAACTGGAGAAGCCGGAGCAGATAGAGGTGAATTACAACAATATTTGAAGCGGGTGGAAGAAAATAGTGAATGTCCTTTTGTGGTGGGTTTTGGGATTAAAGAGAGAGCAGATGTAGTTGAAATAAACCGCATGGCGCATGGCGCTGTGGTTGGCTCTGCAATTATAGAGCAGTTGCAGAATTCTAATGAACCCGTTAATGTCATTAATGATTATATAAGAAAATTAACCAAAGGTACTGAATGAAAATAGGAATACAGGGTGGTAAGGGAAGTTTCAGCGAAGAAGCTGCCAAAACATTTGCCAAAAACCATGGAGTTAAAGATTATGAAATAGTGTATTTGATTTCATCAATGGCTGTTTTAGAAGGTATTGAATCAGAGTCCGTTAAATTTGGAATTTTCGCTATGGAAAATGCACAGGGAGGAGTCGTGATCGAATCCGTGGAAGCTTTGGCGGAGCATCGCTGTAAAATTATAGAAATGTTTCATATATTGGTAAACCAAAACCTATTGGCATTACCTGGAATTCATGTGGGAGATATTACGGAAATACATTCTCATCAACAGGCATTGAGGCAATGTAAGGATTATTTATCAGAACATTTTTGGACACGTCCTCTCATTGAAGCAGATGATACTGCTGAGGCTGCCCGGCGTCTCAGTGAAGGGAAATTACCAAAAACAGCAGGTGTGGTGGGGAGTGATTATTGTGCAGAGCTTTATGACCTTAGTATTGTTCATGAGGCAATTCACGATTTGAAGAATAATCTCACCTTATTTTTAGGGGTAGAAAAAATGGGGAATGAGAAATGAAAAAAGTAGGCATTATTGGGTATGGTCGATTTGGTAAAGTGCTGGCAGACCTCCTTATAAATCAATATGAGGTGAAAGTATACGATCCCCAGAATCAGGCAGGTGAATTGGCTGCCGAATTAGATGTTGTATTAGAGTCTGTTTTAGTATTTGTTGCGGTACCCATCCGTGCATTTGAAACCGTAATAGGAGAAATAGCAGAATATAAATTGTATAATACAACTATAGTGGACGTATGTTCTGTTAAAGTGTATCCTGTTGAAATTATGGAAAAAACGTTGCCAGAGCATGTGGGGATTATTGCTTGTCACCCCCATTTTGGGCCTGATTCTTACTCGCCTTTTAAAGAATTAAAGACTACTCTGTATCCGGTGCGTGATACTTATAATAGATATAATGAATTAAAAGAGTTTTTTGAAAACCAGTCAATTCGAACTATCCAATTATCTCCTGATGAGCATGATAAAATGGCGGCTTCAAGTCAGGGAATTACCCATTTTATTGGTAGGGTGCTTAATGAGTCGGGAGTGGTATCCACTCAAATTAATACTTTGGGATTTAATGATTTATTAGCTGTTATTGAGCAGACTTGTAATGATAGTTGGGATTTATTTCGGGATCTGCAAAAGTACAATCCATATACCAATGAAATGATAGATAATCTTATAGGTGAAATTAGCAAACTGCATAAGCAAATAAAGGCAAATGAAGATTAGTGGAAATATCAATTTGCCAGGTGACAAGTCAATATCTCATCGGGCACTTATGTTTGCATCGTTGACTGATGGAGAGTGTATTATTAACAATATATCCACAGGTGAAGATGTAGAAACTACACGAAAATGTCTTGGGCAATGTGGTATTCTAAGTCAAAAATTTGGTAATAAAGTTCAAATTACTGGAGGCGCATTTTCAACCCCTGAACTACCATTAGATTGTGGAAATTCTGGAACCAGTATTCGATTATTAGCTGGATTACTTTCCGGAAAAGGTATTACCGCAGAATTTATTGGTGATACATCTCTTTCTAAGCGTCCAATGAATAGAATTATAGAGCCTTTAAATGAAATGGGAGTAGAGATTGGATCAAATAATGGATACCTTCCTTTGACAATTAAACCAAATATGCTGAAGGGGCTTTCTTTTTCACCTTCTATTGCATCGGCACAGGTGAAATCATGTATAATGTTAGCAGGATTAGGCGGTGAAGGTGAAACGATAATTAATGAGAAAATAAAAACACGAGATCATTCTGAAATAATATTAGAGGAATTGGGAGCACCAGTTTCATCAAATAGTGCAATAAGAATAAAAAATTTAGAAAAGCCCTTACAACCATTTAATATGACGGTACCTGGAGATCCTTCCTCGGCAGCATTTTTCGCAGCAGCAGCAGCTATAATTCCAAACTCTTCAATTACAATTACCAATGTGTTGGCAAATCCAACCAGAGTTGGTTTTTTTGATATACTTGAAAAAATGGGTGGAGGCGTAGAATGGAAAAATATACATAAGGAATGTGGTGAATTGGTGGGAGATGTACATGTGTACTTTGCACCTTTGAATGGTATTGATATTACAGTAGAAATGGTACCATCTGTTATTGATGAACTCCCAATTATTGCCATATTAGCTACTCAGGCAGATGGACCCACTTCCGTTTCAGGTGCAGAAGAATTGCGAGTAAAAGAATGTGACAGAATAAAAGCAGTTTGTGAAAATCTATTGGCAATGGGGGGTAAAATCATTGAAAGGAAAGACGGTTTTATTATAGATCAGTCTAATAGATTACATGATACAAATATAATAACATATGGTGATCATAGAATTGCCATGTCTTTTACTATTGCAGGACTGCTTACGGAAGGAAGAAATAAATTAGATGATGAGGCTTGTATTAATATTTCTTTTCCAGAATTTCATAAAGTATTGACAGAAGTTATGGGATGAAACAATTTGCAGTTATAGGTAATCCCATTGGACATAGTCTAAGTCCCTATCTTCACAACTTTGTTTATAATTCGCTTGGTATAGATGCTGTTTATGAGAGGAAACGAGTATTAAAAAGTGAATTGCCTCAAATAATAAATCTTATCAAAAATGGAGACCTCTCAGGTATAAACGTAACCATTCCCCATAAAGAGAATATTATGGAGTATTTGGATAATATAAATCCTAGGGCACGATCAATTGGGGCAGTAAATATTATCATTAATAATGGAAATAAATTAATTGGCAATAATACGGATTGGTTTGGTTTTTTAATGGCGCTAAAAAAAAATAGAATTGACCCCGCAAATAAAGAAGTGATTGTTTTGGGTGCAGGAGGGACAGCAAAAGCTATTTTATTTGCCCTGAAACAATCGGGAGTAAATAAAATTGTACTGCTAAATAGAACCCTGCAAAAGGCGGAGGAATTAAAGGAAGATATTGTATTTCCCTATCCGTTAACACATCTAGCAAAAATGATAAAGAACGATTCCATCATAATCAATACCACTCCAATAGGGATGCAATCTGCACAATCACCCATTGATCTAGGATTGATACATAAAAACCAGACTTTAATAGATGTTATTTATACCCCATTTGAAACGGCTTTCTTAAAATTAGGCAAAAAGATTGGAGCAAAAACACTCAATGGTTTGGATATGTTTATTTATCAGGGTTTAACTTCAATTGATTTGTGGTTTGGGAAAGATATTTCAAATCAAGTAAATTTCACACAATTAAAAACTTATTTAGAGAGCAAGTTATGTTAGCAAAAATAAAATACCTTACAGCCGGTGAATCTCATGGGAAGGGTTTATTGGGAATAATCGATGGTTTACCTGCCGGATTAGATATTTCTGAAGAGGATATCTCGCAGCAGTTATTCCGACGCCAACAGGGACATGGGCGGGGTGGACGGATGAAAATTGAAACTGACTATGCGGAAATTTATTCCGGTGTGCGTCATGGAAAATCTATAGGCAGTCCAATAGGATTGGTACTACTTAATAAAGACTTTGAGAACTGGACACAGAAAATGTCTACTACTCCGGTTAGTGAAGATGTGAAAAAAGTAACTCTGCCTAGGCCAGGCCATGCAGATTTGGCTGGTGTACAAAAATTTGATTTTGATGATATTCGAAATGTGTTGGAACGATCTTCTGCTCGGGAAACTGCTATGCGGGTGGCGCTGGGAACGATTTGCAGGAAGTTACTAAAAGATACTGGGATTGAAGTGGGCAGCCGGGTGACGCAGATTTACAATGTGAAAGATGAAACGCCCATCCCGGAAGGTATTACTCCGGAAGCTTTAAATGAAATAGCGGATAAATCATCCGTCCGCTGTCTGGATAAAAATACAGAAACTGAAATGATTGCAGCCATTGATAATGCCAAGGCAGAGGGAGATTCAGTTGGGGGCATTTTTGAAGTTATAGCCACAGGGCTCCCATATGGTTTAGGTTCCCATACCCAGTGGGATCAAAAACTCCATGCCCGGATCGCAGAATCCATTATGTCTGTAAATGCATTTAAGGGGATTGAAATTGGTATGGGTTTTGATCAAGCAGGGAAGTTAGGCAGTGAAGTCCATGATGAAATCGGTTGGGATGGCGAAAAATATATCCGTCACTCCAATAATGCTGGTGGAATTGAAGGGGGCATGAGCAATGCTCAGCCCATTGTCATCCGGGCGGTGATGAAACCCATACCCACACTCATCAAACCTCTGCGCTCTGTAGATATACAAACTAAAGAAGATAAGCTGGCTCATAAGGAGCGAACGGACTCCTGCTCCGTACCGGCTGCTTCCATTGTGGCAGAATCTATGCTCTGTTTTGTCTTGGCAGATGCAATGTTGGAAAAGTTTGGCGGTGATACCATGGAACAATTGAAAGCACATATTAAAGTTTCAGGTAAATACTAATGAAAAATTATATAATGGATTAGCTATTGGCTTTGGATTCCAAGTTATAGATGTTGACTAGTAAATCAACAGAAAATCTCTTCCTCATTGGGATGATGGGTAGCTGGAAGTCCACAGTGGGTCGGAAACTGGCAGAGGCTCTCAAACTGGAATTTATTGATACAGATGATGCCATTGAAGAAATGACTGAAATGAAGGTGGCTGATATTTTCAGGGAATTCGGTGAAGAGAAATTTCGAGAAATGGAAACGGCTTTTTTTGTGGAGAAAGCAAAGCAAAAGGGACAGTTATTCTCAACAGGAGGTGGAATTATTTTGAGTGCTGAAAATAGAAAAGTACTACAGGAAAATGGTATTACCTTTCTCTTGGATGCAACTCCTCAGACACTAGCCAATCGAATTCATAATACTACTAAACGGCCACTACTTTCAGATTCTGATAATTTAGAAGAACGACTTCAGAATATATGGAATGATCGTCATCAATTGTATATTGACTATGCAGACCACGTTATTAATACAGATAATCTGGAACCACCTCAGGTTTTAGCAGAAATATTAAATATTCTGGAAGTATCTAATGCAGACCATTAGTGTGCCCCTTCAAAATCGCTCTTATCCCATCTGGATAGAAAAGGGACTTTTGATAAAACTACCCGAATTGTTAAAGCCCATGAATCAAGGGCAGAAATGGGTAATATTTTCTCAGAATGAAATAATTAGTTTATACGGTAATTCACTGTACAAGGGATTAAAATCTACAGGATTCCAAGTTGAATTAGTTGTTTTTCCCGATGGTGAAAAGGCAAAATCTCTTAATGAATTAGAAGGAATATTTTCCCAGTTAATTGGTATGGGCTGTGATAGATCATCCACATTCTTAGCATTAGGAGGTGGTGTTGTGGGAGATGCCACAGGATTCATTGCTGCATCCTTTATGCGGGGAGTAGACTATATTCAAATCCCTACAACCTTATTGGCAATGGTTGACTCCTCCATAGGTGGAAAAACCGGTGTGAATTTGCTGGATGGTAAAAACCTGGTGGGAGCCATCTGGCAGCCCAAAGCTGTTGTGATAGATATTGAACTATTAAAATCTCTACAGGAGCGAGAAATCATATCTGCAATGGGGGAAGTCCTAAAATATGGTGCTATTTTAGACCGTAATCTCTTTGAGGTGGTTGCAGAGAATTTAAATGATATTCTAAATTTATCAAAACCTGAATTGTTAACAGAAGTGATTGGCAGATGTGCCAAATTAAAAGCTGATGTGGTGGTAGAAGACGAACGTGAAGGTGGAAAACGGAGAATTCTGAATTTTGGACATACCATAGGTCATGCCCTTGAAACCCATTTTGGATTTGAAACTCTCCGCCATGGAGAAGCAGTAGCATATGGGATGCTGGCGGCAGGAAAGCTTTCAAATGAAGATGGAAGATTGGAGATTGAAGATTTTGAGTTGTTACAAACTACCATTAAAAAATTACCATTGCCCAAACTGCCTGAATTTGATGCTGAAAATATTCTGAAAATAATACAGAGGGATAAAAAAGTAAAGGACAGAAAAATAAATTTTGTACTATTGGAAGCAATTGGAAAAACGGTTATTGTGGATAGTATTGAAAAGGAATCTATTATTAAAGCAATGGAGAGTTTATGAATATATTGGTAATAAATGGACCAAACCTGAATTTGTTGGGCACTCGAGAACCAGAAATATATGGTACCGATACTCTAGAGGAGCTGATGATGTGGTTGGAAACCAGCCCTTCAGGAGCAGACCATTCCTTTAAGTTTTTTCAGTCTAACCATGAGGGAGAGATTATTGACACTCTCCATGATGAGCGGCATTGGGCACAGGGAGTGTTAATAAATCCTGCTGCATTTACCCATTATTCCTATGCAATCCGAGATGCTATTTCAGCTGTGGAAATACCTACGGTGGAAGTGCATTTAAGTGATTTGCGTAAACGAGAAGAATTTAGACAAATATCTGTAATTTCATCTGTCTGTGTAGATCAGGTTTCAGGATTTGGTAAGGACAGTTATTTAAAAGGATTAAATATTATGCTTAAACTTATTGGTTAGCCTTCTCTCAATTATCTTTATTTTTGAAGATAAATCTTCTATAAAATGCTTACAATAGCTGAAAAAATTACTATCAAGGCGGACGTGAATAAAATCTGGGCTTTTCTTACAGATTTTTCCCTCAGCCTGAATTTCAACCGATTTCATACCAAATTGGAACTTCCTGCCCAATATTCAATTGGGAAAATGAAAAAATTCAAAATTGCTCATAATTTTGGTTTTGGGAATTATGAAATGGTTGCAGAAATCACCGATTGTATTCCACCAAATAAAATATGTTTATGGGAATATTGTATCGATGATAAGAAAAAAGGTTTCCCTCATAAAGTTGAATTTCAAATCGAACCTAAAGGGAGGGATTGTATATTAAACTATAGAGTCTCCGGAAGTTATGGAGGAAAAGTTCAGGATATGTCTTTCAAGCCGATACTGAAAGGTGTAATAATTGAAGAGTTATTAAAAATTAAAAATGCTATCGAATCCTCAGAGAAAGTACCCAAACCATTGACATCTGAAACTGTTAAACCAATTTAAGCTGTTGGGTTGATTGTACATTCAATAAGTCGTAAATTTATGCTCTCGAAAATAACCAACATTAAAAGAAAATATTAAATGGAAACCAATTTAAAAGAAATAAATAGTTATACCCGACAGTTAGATATTACAATTGCGTGGGAATTAATTCAGGATGAATATAAAAAGGAGTTCTCCCGTGCACGATCAAGTTACAGTATGAAGGGCTTCCGCAAAGGGAAAGTACCTGAAAATATTGTAAAGAAAAATTTAGGACCATCAATAGAAGCACATTTTGCAGAAGATTCAATAAATACTTATTACCGTAAGGCTTTAGATGAATTAGAATTAGCTCCAATTAATCAGGCATCAATTGATAATTTAGAATTTAGTGAAGGATTAGCCCTTTCTTTTTCTGCACGATTTGAAGTTAATCCTAAAATAGAGTTACCCAAATATAAAAAGAAATTTAAAGTAAAAGCTGTCCGATATATTCCTGAGAATGACGATATTGAACAGACGTTAACCCATTATCAGGAGCAACATGCGTCGATAAAGACTATTGAAACTGGAGCAGAAACGGGTCATTTTATCCGGGGAGATTTCAATGTATTAGATGAAAGTGGGTTACCAATTATTGGAAGTAAAATGGAAAATCAATATATCCGATTGGGGTTTGGTCTATTTAAAGATGATGCAGAAAAAGCATTTATTGGTGCTAAAGAAGGTGATGAAGTGGATGTGTCCATTCAGAATAAGGAAAATACTGTAAAATATCGAGTTAATATAAATCGCATAGAAGAACAAATATTACCTGAAATTGATGATGAATTAGCAAAAATAATAAATGAAAAAACTAATTCTTTAGGTGAATTGAAAAACATTATTAAGGAGGAGATACAAACTTCATTGGATAAAGACCATAGTGAATTGGTTCGAAAGGAGATTATTGATTATTTCGTCAACAATTCTAAATTAGATGCCCCAGAGTCAATGGTATCTCTATACTTGGAACAAATAAAAGAAGATTTAGAAAAAAGAAAACAGCCAATTGATGATCCCCAATTTAAAGAAAACTATCAATCCCATGCTGAATGGAATATCAAGTGGTATCTTATAAAAGATAAAATTATTGAAGCTGAAAATATCGATATTTCTGATGAGGAATTGCATGCTAAAATTGAAGAAGCAATTTCAAAAAATAAAGAAAATGAAAAACAGATAAGAACTTTTTATGGGCAATCTGAAAATAAACAAAAACTTTATTCTGAAATGTTGAACGATAGACTTTTTGAAAGACTGAATGAATTTGCAAAAGTAAAAGTGGTGGAGGAATCCACCAATGAATTACGGAAAAAACAAGCAGCCTAAAAATGGAGAACAAAAATAGAATGTTAGTACCAATGGTGGTAGAACAGTCCCCTCAGGGGGAACGTGCATATGATATTTATTCACGATTATTAAAAGAAAGAATAATTTTTCTTGGGACTCAAGTGGATGACCATATCTCCAGTCTAATTATTGCACAACTTCTCTTTCTTGAAGCCGATGATCCTGAAAAAGATATTTTTATGTATATTAATAGTCCTGGCGGTGTAATTACCTCTGGGTTTGGAATATTGGACACAATGAATTATATAAAACCAGATATTGCTACAATTTGTATGGGACAGGCTGCAAGTATGGCAGCGGTACTTCTATGTGCCGGAACAAAGGGGAAACGCTCAGCTTTAGAAAACTCAAGAGTAATGATTCATCAACCATTAGGTGGATTTCAAGGACAGGCATCCGACATAGAAATACATACCAAGGAAATTCTGTATCTTCGTGATAAATTGAATAAAATATTAAGTGTTAATACCGGTCAATCTGTTAAAACTATTGAAAAAGATACCAACAGAGATAATTTCATGTCAGCTGAAACAGCTCTTAAATATGGTTTAATTGACCAAATAGTTAAAACGCGCTAATGAGGGAAAAAAATATTACTGAACAAATTTTGGACTGCTCATTCTGTGGCACATCTGAAGGAGATGTAGATTTTTTAGTTGAAGGTGAGGGAGTATATATTTGTGATGTTTGTGTAAACAAAGCAAATGATATAGTGAAAGAAAATCTTCAAAATGATTTTTACGGTCTAACTTTCAACCTTCAAACTCCTAAAGATATAAAATTGATGCTTGATCAGTATATTATTGGTCAAGATATTGCAAAACAGACGGTTGCTGTTTCAGTTTATAATCATTATAAACGAATTAATTCTAAGCATGATAAGTCAGATGTAGAGATAGAGAAAAGTAATATTCTTCTCGTTGGTCCTACTGGTACTGGTAAAACATTAATTGCAAAAACATTGGCAAAATTACTAAATGTTCCCTTTGCAATAGCCGATGCAACTGTTTTAACTGAAGCAGGTTACGTGGGTGAAGATGTGGAAAACATTTTAGTTCGATTATTTCAAGCCGCAGATTTTGATGTTACCCGAGCTGAAATGGGAATTATTTACATTGATGAAATTGATAAGATTTCCAGGAAATCGGGCAATCCATCTATTACAAGAGACGTGTCAGGAGAAGGAGTACAACAGGCACTTTTAAAAATGTTGGAAGGGACGAAAGCTAATATCCCTCCCAAAGGTGGTAGAAAACATCCCGAGCAACCATTGGTTACCATCGATACTGCCAATATATTATTTATATGTGGAGGTGCATTTCAAGGATTGGAGGAAATTATTGAAAAGCGTGTATCAGGTGGGGGGATAGGTTTTGTTAGAGAAATTAAAAAGAAAGTTGAGGATAGTCATCTTTTTGCAATGACTCAACCTGAGGATTTACTTAAATATGGATTTATTCCTGAATTAATTGGCAGACTGCCAGTTATATCACCCTTAGAAGAATTATCAGATGAAGCATTACTTTCTATTTTATCGAACCCAAAAAATGCACTGGTAAAACAATATCAAAAATTATTTGAGATGGAGGATGTTCATTTAGAATTTACTCCTCAAGCATTAAAAGAGGTGGTAAAAGAAGCAAAAGCACGGAAAACCGGTGCACGAGCTCTTCGATCAATATTAGAAAATACCATGTTGGATATTATGTTTGAAGTCCCGTCTTTAGAAAATATTGACACCTGTATTATAACCGATGAAGTTATTAGAAAAAAAGGCAAACCCGTTTATAAACTGCTGCGTAAATCAGCTTAACCCCTTCTTTCAACGATTTTTAACCACGTAAAATTGTTGGTTCCGTCACAAGATTGTTCAATATTCTACATTAAATTCCTTCAGGATTCGTATGCAATACGAAATTAATAAATATGAAGAATTTAAATAAAATCACTAAATACTTTATTACACTGTTTTGGGTTGGGTTTAGTTGTTCAATTCTTAAGGCTGATTCATCCTGTGGTGATGGTGTATGTAATAGTGATGAATCATATGGCACATGCCCAGAAGATTGCAAAATTGCGATTACGGAGCTATTTATTAAACAAGCTGAAGGCACCCATACACCACAATATATAGAATTATATAATAATAGTGATTCACCAATTAATTTAGAAGGTTGGTCAATTACAACATATGATGATGAAGGTGAAATTGTACCGCCAGGATCTACA
>CAJWYZ010000025.1 GCA_913049525.1 uncultured Fidelibacterota bacterium
GATAAATATAATTTAAAGGAATTTGAATTCTCTCAAAATTACTTCATGTTTTGTGATAAGCTGGAGAAATCAAATTACTTCTTGGAAAACATACTGGCAACTTTAGATGAATCCTTTGACAGCCGGCTCATGATGTGGTTGGTATCTGAACCTATTGGAGATGGAGGTCAATGGGATATGTTTGTGAACCTCATGGAAAAATATGGGGTAATGCCTAAATCTGCTATGCCGGAAAGTTTTCAGAGTAGTCAATCCCGAATGATGAACCGCTTTATTACTCGGAAACTAAGAGAATTTGCATCTCAATTACGGAAAATGCATTCTAACGGAGCCAAGCTAACCGAACTTCGTAAAGAAAAAGAAAATATGTTAGCTGTAGTGTATAATATGCTTTGTATCTGCCTGGGAACTCCTCCTGAAACTTTCGATTGGCAATTTAGGGATAAGAAGAAAAAATTTAAACGAATTAATAATTTGACTGCATTAGATTTTTATTCTAAACATGTAGATGTAGTTTTAAAGGACAAGGTTTGCCTCATTCACTGCCCCATGTCAAATAAAGAAATGAATGAACATTACACTGTAAATTATTTAGGAAATGTAATGGGTGGAGATGCTATTTCGTATGGTAATGTGGAAATTGAGGTAATGAAACGGGCAGCAGCAAAATCCATCAAGGCTGGTGAAGCAGTTTGGTTTGGCTGTGACGTAGGCAAAATGTTTCATCGGGATTTAGGAGTAATGGATATGAACCTCTATGATTTTGAGCTTCTGTTTAACACGGAGTTTAACATGGATAAAAAGACCAAACTGGAATATGGTGATAGTGTTATGACCCATGCCATGCTCCTCACAGCCGTAGATATGAAGGGCGGCGATTCCATTAAATGGCGGATTGAAAATAGCTGGGGAGAGAAGGGAGGCGATAAGGGATATATGCTTATGACAGATAAGTGGTTTGATGAATACACCTATGAGGTAGTCATTGATAAAAAGTATCTTGGGAAAAAAGTACTGGATATTTTTGATCGGGAACCTGTTGCTCTGAACCCCTGGGATCCTATGGGGTCACTGGCTCTTAAATAGATTCTGGAAAGAATAATAAAAAGCCCCTGAATTTATCAGGGGCTTTTTATTAATTAATTGCTGTGGTATCAGCAGGAATATCTACCGGTGGCGGCGGAGGAATTTCTTCTTTTGGCTTTTCTCCCCAATAAGTTTCACGAGTATTTAACATGTAAGTCACATTCTGATCGGCTAAATAAACATTTGGATCGTCACCAATTCGAACATAAGACCGAGAATAATCTGACTTTGACCGTCCGAAAACATAATACCCAACGGTTTCACCGTTAAAATCTATTACGGCTAAATGGGTTCCTGTGGAATCATCTATTGAATATTTACTATATTTTTCAGGATTTTCAGAAATAATGGTACCTTTGTTTACTTTTAATACTTTCTCAAAAAGGTTGTTCATTGATTGAGGCTTAATTTCTAAAGTATCGTTCCCAGAAATTCTCCAAATAGTATCCACTCGGGCAAGCTCAATTGCCTGTTCTCCATTTTGAATGAGAAATTTAAAAATATCTTCCGGATCATTGGGAAAAATTGCCTCCGTAGAACTTTTGTGTTTTGATTGAGAACTCTTATTTAATAAAAATAATCCAATAAATACTAAAAGAACAATCAATGCAATTTGCAGATTTTTAGCCATAGATTTCCTCCAAAACCTTTGCTCGGTTTTTTTCACGCCTCATTCTTAACCCGCCAAATGCCATCACTAGAAGAGATGGAAGCAAAATATTAATCCATTTCCAGCGAGCTTTTACATCATCTTCTAATTCCTGCAAGGGGCGGTTTGTAATTTCACGACTTCTGAGAGCAATTAACTCCTTGTCACCCAAGAGATAATCAACTGCATTCATGACAAAAATATGATTTTCAGGTGCAGCACCCCCTCCATCATCGGCAATAAATTTAGAATCAGAAATCAAAATCAATTGACTTAATGTTCCGTTTGCAGAATGGGTAATCTCTGCCAATACGCCTAATACTTTTCCAGTTTCATTTAGTTGACGGAAAGAAGGATTTGCTTTTGGATCAGGATTCAAATTAAAAAACTCTTCCATTGTCGTAGATCGATTTGAACTTGTAAATAAGGGAATGATATTTACATTTTCACCACTAGGCACACTATCATTAATTACAATTTCACTAGCGAACATCAAGCGCGCCGACTCTAATCCATTTACCATTACCACTCCATCATTAAAATTATTCTCTTTTATTACAGGGAGGAAGGGATAGTCCATGGGAACAGGAATTCGAATAAAGCCTAAATTTTGCTGTACATTCACTTTGCCGCAATTCTGATCCAGAACCAGATTGGGTGCAATATGCAATCCATAAGTATTCAGCAGTGAATATATATTCGATTCGATTGGATTTGCCTGTTGAGTAGCAAGGTCTGTTTTAATTCTATTTTGGTTTAATAATATATTCCCGCCTCGATCAATAAAATCTTTTAAATTTTGCTGTTCATCGGCAGTTAATGAATCTTCTAACCCATTTATTAATAGTAATGAGATATTATCAGCAACCGTCACATTTAGATTTATATTTTGAATGTTATATCGCTGAGCTAAAAGCTGGGAGATATTTTCATTTTTGATTTGCTCCTGACCTGCAGTTTTAGCAATGGCAAGAGTTTCTTTATTGGTATCTACCAGTTTTTTAATTTTAGTAGTAATATCATATTCTAATCCGGTGGTGGTTTGAATTACCGGAATTGTTTCCCGTTCATCTTCATAAAGGAAAACCATACCCATATAAACCCGCTTCACCTCAATATTATCATTCTCAATGACTTGTAATTGCACAGGTTGAATTCCGGACTTTTGGGCATCTTCCTGCATTTTTTCGTCATCATCTGTATGGTAGAATTCAAAATGTATATTGCCATCCGAATAGGCTGCATACTCTTCTAAAATATCTTGAAGATATCTCCTGTTATTTCCATATTCTCCAGGAAGGTTATCAGAAAAATATACTTTCATTGTGAGCCGGTCATCAATTTTTTCTACCACAGATTTACTGGAATCAGATAAACTATACATTTTATTTTCTGTTAAATCCCATCTGAAAAACAAACTTCTGGACACTATATTTAATAAAACTAAGATAGCCACTACTATCCCAATATATGTCAAAAAGGATTTTTTATTTTGAGTACTCATTATTATTTCCACCTCCGAATTTCTAGCATACGAACAGTCATAAACAAAAATAGGCCAACAACTGAAGCAAAGTAAATAAGATTTCTGCTGTCAATCACCCCTCGAGAAATATTAGAAAGATGATAATCAACACTTAGATATTGTATAATCCCTGTTAGTGCAACCGGAACAAACATGAGCATTTTATCCATAAGAAAGAAAATCAGTACAATAAATATACCTATAATAAATGCCACTACTTGATTATCCGTAAGGCTACTGGCGAAAGTGCCCACGGCCGAATAAACGGCACCAGCAAGTGCAAGTCCCAGATATCCTGTAAACACGGCGCCATAATCAATATTGGTTCCAACTTGAGTCAAAGTAATAAAATGTACCATAGAAACAAGTAATCCTGCCAAAACCAGGCTCAATGCTGCCAAAAATTTACCAGCTACAAAATCTAAATCTTTAAGAGGTAGCGTAGAAATTACTTCCATGGTTCCCAAGTTTTTTTCACGGGCAATTAGACTCATTGTTACTGCAGGTATAAAAAAGAGATATACCAAGGGGATTATATTAAATAGTGACCGCATATCAGATTGGTTAAAGAGAAAAAAGGTTCGTGTGAAAAAGTACCCTGTAATAACAGCAAAAATAACCAGAAAGATGTAGGCCATTGGACTATTAAAATAAGATTTCATTTCTTTAAAGTAAACTGCTTTCAGGTTACGCATTTGCTTTATCCTCCATTGTGAGAGTGCGAAATACAGATTCCAGATTTACGCTATGGGGGCTCATCTCAGTCACTACCCAATTAGAATCTACAGCATATTGAAACAACTCTTCGCGCGGATCTAAATCTTTGGCATATTCCAATTGAAGTATTTGAGATCCATTGTGCGATTTTGTATCAACTAAACTAATGGACGGAATTTTTTCAGTTAACGTTTTAATAGTTTCATCCTCAGCATTTTTAATTTCTAAAGTGAGTTTTGTATTTCCGATAAATCCACTCATGAGTTCTTCATTGGTACCATCAGCGACTATCTCTCCCTTATTAATAATAATAATTCTATTCACTGTGGCTTGAATTTCCTGTAAAATATGGCTGGACATTAACACCAATTTTTCTCTTCCCAAATCTTTTATCAAATTACGAATTTCTACAATCTGATTAGGGTCGAGACCCGTAACCGGTTCGTCTAATATAAGTATATTGGGGTCATGGATCATTGCACATGCCAATCCAATTCTCTGTTTATATCCTTTTGAACATTCAGAAATCATTCTATGAATAACTTCTTTTAATCCACACTGCTCAACGACTCGAGCCAATGAGTTCTTAAAGGCTTTTCCAGTAATGTTGCGGATAGTTCCTGTGAATTCCAACAAATCATATACCCGCATTTCAGAGTATAAGGGGTTTAATTCTGGCAAGTAGCCAATATGTTTTTGGATTTCTAGAGTATGTTCTTGAATTTCCAAGTCATTTACATATACATTACCTGATGTTGGAGTAAGAAATCCAGTCATCACTTTTAAGGTGGTAGATTTTCCTGCACCGTTTGCCCCTAAAAATCCAACAATTTCACCATCGTTTAATTCAAAATTTATGGATTTTACAGCTTTAACATCACCGTAGAATTTGGTAAGATTTTCAACTTTAATCATTGTGGTACTTCCTATTTAAATTTAGTGAAGGGCTTTTAATTGATGCCGATAAGAATGTTTTAGACTTTTAACTACTTTCTTTAACGAAAGAAGTTCCATCCCATTTAAAACCTTCATATTCAAATCCTGAAAAACCCTCTATATCGGTTATATTATTTTCAGCAATATAACGTATAAATTCTCCTTTTACCGCTTTACCAAAATGCCCGGCAGCAGATTTTTTCCCTTTATTAGTTATTTGAAAGTCTACGGGTATTACATTTTCTTTATTAGGTTTATATGCTTTTCTATGAACCTGGGGAAGAAGGTCAACAATTACTTTTTCGTCTTTAAGAGTTTCAGTAAGAACAGGATTCCAGTGGTGCTGAAGGGATAGAACATTCATTTTCAGTTTATAATCTGGGATCGGTGTTTTTGGAGTGAGCAATCCAAATAAACCACTGAAAATATAGATATACTTTTCCATATAACCTTTTGCTTTTTCTGAAAGTGTGGACCAACCGATATGTTCATATACGACTCCCGTATATCGTTCAATTGCTGGCGCACAACGACTGTTAAAAACATCTTGGTTTTGTCTGTGAAACATCAACGCTTTTTCCGCTGATGTACCGTACACAGATGAGAGATCTTCATCGTCAATTAATTCAAGCAATCTTACAACTTGGTTTACTTCTCGCTCATACCGGAATTTTGTTTCTGAAAAGAGGGTATTCCCTGGTTTTACTTTTGCTTTTCCCTCGCTTGGCGGGATTAATATTTTCATATATTTTCCTTATAAAAATTTAAAGTTGGATAAATGCTAATTAAAAAATGGTGGTAAATTTAAGATTATAGATAAAATAATCTCAATGGATATTTTAAATTGTCCGGAAATTTTTATTATCGTTCGGAAATTTCAATGAGTAATTGTTTATATAGTGAACGATCAAGCATATTAAGAATGTCTAAAGTTTCCTTTACTTTTTTATTTTTA
The DNA here is from genome assembly GCA_913049525.1 of uncultured Fidelibacterota bacterium. Classification (GTDB taxonomy): domain Bacteria; phylum Fidelibacterota; class Marinisomatia; order SCGC-AAA003-L08; family D37C17; genus D37C17. Next base: position 5,869 of record CAJWYZ010000025.1, read on the forward strand.
TTTAATTTATAATATGATTTTCCCAATGCAAAATATATTTCTGGATCTTCAGGATCAATTTTCAGCGCCTCTCTAAAAGTTCGTGCAGCATCTAATTCTTCATCTAAACCAGACAGGGATTTGCCTATATAATATAAAATTCGATGATCATTTTGAGAAAATCCATTAGCTCTTTGCAAGGCCAAAAGTGCAGCAGGATAATCTCCAATTTCAAAGTAACATTTACCTAAAAGAAAAAATGCAATTTCATCTTTAGAATTATGTGTTATATACTCTTCAAAATATTGTGCCGCTATATTAAAATCCCGCACCTCCATAAAAGCCACACCTAGTTGGTATTTAATTTCTACATCATCCGGCTTAAGGTGTAATGCTTCCTGAAATGCCAAAATTGCAGACATAAATTTCCCTTGATTGCCATAGGTTAATGCAAGCTGATAATACATCTGCATAGTGGGGATAGTACAATTTATAGCCTCATTAAAAACAATTTCTGCATTATAATATTCCCCTAATTCATTATAAATGCTTCCCATCCTGATCATGATTTCGTAATTCTCATCATCAAAAAGTAATATATCTCTATAGACTTTTATTGCATTTTCATAATATTTCAATTGATAATAGGACTCTGCTAAAGCAACGTTAATTTCCAATTCTTCAGGGAAAATTTCCCTGATTCTATTATAGGTATCTATGGCTTCAGGAAAACGGTTTTCTGAAATAAAAATTTCTCCCATAGCTTTTAAAACATGAATACTATCCGGTTGAATTATAATAAATTGACGTAGGGGTTCCATTGCTTGTTTTAATTGTCCGGTACGATATAGCAACATACCCAGCCGATAATGTACATCTTCAATTTCCGGTGAATATTCCCGTGCCTGAGAATAAGCAAAAACTGCTTTATCAATTTCCATAATATTTTCATTTATTAGTCCAAGATAATAAAAGGCAGGACCATATTGTGGATTAATATTAATAGTTCTGTTGAATGCTTCTCTGGCCTGAATGATTTTTTCAGATTCAAAATAGGACTTTCCTAAATTGAAATAAGTGTCACTATTTTCTGGATCTAATAGAAGTGATTGGGTAAGGTTTGGAATGGCTTCCCTAAATTTTTTATCTTCCATTAAGGATAACCCCAAATAATAATATGAAATATGATTATAGGGGTCAATTTTCAATGCCATTCGTAACGCAGAAACGGCATCCTTGAATTCTGCCAAATGATACAAGCATAACCCAACCCCTATTTGGGCATTTGTATTTAGTGAATCCAGCCATAGTACCTTTTGGTATTGGAATAAAGCATCAAACCATTCACCTTTATCAAACAATAAATTTGAATACAAAAGCAGACCTCTTAAATCTGATGGCTGATTGTAAATATAATTTTGAATATATCCGTATGCATCTTCATTTGAAGAATTGAAAAGTGCTAAATAAAAATAGGATGCCCCCGTTGTGTCAAATTCTATCTGGAATGAAAATGCATTTGTCATATTTTGTGCAAAAGAGGAATCGTTTGGAAAAAAATCCATTAAAAATTGTAAATCCAGATTATCAGTTTGATTATCCAATGCTTCATTAAACTGGATGGCTGCTTCTGAATATAAACCGTGTTCCATATAAGATAATCCTAAATTCATTTTATCAAATGCAATGTCTTCTTCAGGTGAAAAAAGGGTATCATCTTCAATTGGGAATTCAGGATAAATGCTGTTGGGTGATTGGAAAATTGTAGAGATAGATTTCAGTTGGTTTTCAACAATTTGAATCCCAAGAGAATCGTTTTGAAAGGAGTATATTTTCATTAAGCTTAGCAGGGGTTGCTCTAACGCATTTTGTTCTAATTGAAATGAGTCTTGAAAAATTATTATTGCTTGATGAAAATAATAATCTGCTATATCAGGCATGCCTGAAATTGAATACATTTCACCCAATCGCTGCAGTGTTTCCCCAATTTTAATGTCATTTTTGCCGAAGGTGATTTCCTGTTCGGCAAGTAAATCCTCAAACACTATTATTGCATTACCATAATCTCCTTGATGATAATAGTTTTCTGCTTTAGCTTGAAGGAGAATTAATTCATCTATATCTTGGGCAGAAACCAAGAACGTCATGAGGAGAGTATAAAGTAAAAAATAAAGAAGTTTCATTTGGCTTAAAAAATTATAAGGTATCTCAAATGCATAATAAACGAGGATGTTCCAATAAAATCAAACTTAATATTATTTAATTTCATTTAATTCAATTTTAAATAATCCAGATAATTCCATTAAATCATTTATCACCATTGCGCCAGTGCTTTGTAGTCTTGAAATACAATTATGCCCATGACTCAAAAGTATGCAATCAACTCCCATTGTAATGGCAACTTCAAAATCATGATCAGTATCTCCAATCATTAAGATTTCTTTAGGATTCATTTTAAGCTGTTTAATCCAATTAACTCCATTTTCAACTTTACTATGTGCGTAATGATTATCTAGTCCAATAATACCAATGAACTGATTTCTAATTTTATAATACTGTGTTAGATCATCCAACAAAATTTGATGTTGTGCCGATAGAATGGAATGACTAATTCCTAATTTCTGTAATTCATTCAATAGGGGAATTACTTGAGGATATAGCTTAGCTTTAAAGCAGTTTTTTTCATACTCTTTGATAAATTCTAAACCTGAGTTTTCAAATGATTCCCTGTCAAAATCAAACCCCAATTTTATATAATAGTCTTTTACTGGAAATCCAAAAATCTCACGATAGCTTTCAAGAGTAATGGCTTTCATTTTTCGCCGTTTTAAAACGATGTTCATAACCTCAACAAACAACCATCCGTCATTAAGCAAAGTGCCGTTCCAATCCCAGATTATATGTTTATATTGAGCAAAATTATTCATAGTAGGTATAGCTGGTGGCTGATTAATAAATCATTATTCTTTATCAATTTGAGCCGTAAAATGGATTTCTTTTTTTGAATTGGCAGATACGTCCACAGTAAATAATGCTCTGTATGCATCCAGCCTCTCAAATTTTAAATTTGAATTTGTAATATCCCAACGACCATCTGAAAATTGTTCAGTCCAACTAATGGAAACAGATTTATCTTTTCGATTTTCAAATATTGCGTTTAATTCTGCCTTACCGCGATCCTTATTTATTTTGTACCCTTGAATTATAAAAGTACAAAGAATCTCGTGGGTTTTTCCCGTTTCAAGTTTAACTTTATCATTGTTTTCTACAATACCCGATGAACCAACACCAATATAAGTAAGAATGCCGTTTTCTCTTTCATACACATTAAAGTTTCCACCGGGAATCTGAAAATCACCAATATTTTTTGCTACTATTTCGTATCTGACAAATACGGGAATATCCGTTGATTGAGCAGGTGTATTTCTCCGATATCTGTTAAGAGAATGGGAAATATGATAAGTGGTACTATAAGGCAATTTATTTTCAGTTAAAAATTTATGGCGTATTTGAGAATTTTTAACTAAGCTGATTTTTTCAGGAATGGTGAAAATGACATGTTCTTCAGACTTATTTACTTCTGGCTGAACAGAATAAGAATCGCTACTCTTTGACATTGTATGAGCCATTCGTTTTGTAATATTAGGATTCCCTGCTTGGGCTCCAAAATTAACCGAGCCCGATACTAATGATACATTTGCATACTTATAGGTAATTTTATTATCATTTCTAATGGAATACCATCCCTCAATTTCCCCGATTTTATCAGAGGTCAAATAAAAATTATATTCAGCGCTCCAGTCTATACCTCTGGTAATATAAGTTAAATTATAGTTGGCCTGTTTTGTTGAATTATTAATGACACAATTTAAATAGGGGTAATCAGTAATGCCATTCGGGATATCAGAAAATCGGTAATTGTAAGGCGGATTAATTACAATTTTTCCATCAATTTCAAAAACAGGAGCAGTGACATTAGAAATAAGTTTTCCTTTTGTTGAAAAAGTTATACTGCCATTTTCACCATATTTCACCAGTTCAATCTCATTTCCAATATTAGCATTTAACATATATTCATCAGAAATAGGAAGGTAAAGGTATTCTTTTGATATAACCTTCATGTCATCAGAAGATATATTTATTGACGAGGATTCAGCCGCATGAGGTATTTTAGATATTATTAATTTTTGTTTTCCTTCCTGAGAAAACTTCTTTTGTCGTTCTTCTTGAACCAATGCACGCCCCTGGTTGTAAATTTTAATAGTTGTTTGAGCGGCCATTATACTACACAACATGGCATTTAGAATTATAAATTTAATCATAGACATATTATTCCATATTTTAAAACTGGGTTGTTGTTAGGCTTGTATAAAGCAATTAATCCTACTAAATTTATTGATATTATTCCATCAATGAAAACAGAATGACATTCGGAGAAAAAATATTTTTCTTCATCTTTGGTTTTAGATTCCTGGTAGCAACTACTGTTCCTTTGGAATTTTCCTTAGTCCCTAAAATCAACTGTTTTGACCTGAACAGGAATGGTAATCCAGATTTTATAGCTCTAAGCAATTCAGCCTCTCCACGAACAGTATACCATATAGAGGTTTCCTCATCCAAAACTGAAATCCTGTGGGAATTTACAATGCCGGAAACTAAAAAGGGGTATTTTGTAGATATGATATTAGGAGATTTCGATAAGGATGGTGTCATTGAGTTAATTGCAACTGCCTACCAGGATGATAGCAATGACATTTTTTATATTTTTTCTCTTGATGAATTTGGTTATAATGGCACCCCCCCAACAATTACTGGCATAAAAAATATCTCCAGTATTAATAATCCCAGAAGATTATACAAAATGCAACCTGGCGCCAATGGACAATCCCTATTTTTATTTACTCAGGGAAGTCCAAACCGTCAAGTAGTAATGTGTGAATATTCAGGATATGAAATAATTTCTGTAGGTTTTATGGGTAAAGAATTTTTAAAAAATACCATGTCCCTTATTGATATAGCCTTGGGAGATTTTGATGGAGATGGTGGAGAAGATATTTTCATATTAGATAATGGATTTACACCAAGTGGCTACATTATTTATTCAGATGGAAAAGAAATGTCGAATACACTAAACGGTTATCCTCGTTTGAAATATCTCCATAAAAATGGAGTGGACTTAAACTTTGATGGTACTGATGATATCATTATGGTAAACAGGAGTGGGGAACTTATGAGCAATATTTGGGGGAATGAGCCCCTTTCTTTTTCAAAAGATAAAATTAATAGTATCATCATTAAATCAGATAACGGATTTGTTTATCTCACAAGTATTACAAAATCAGGAAAGATTGAAAATTACAGTCTTGATCCTCTTACCCGCAGTATTTTATCATCTGAAATTATCTCACCAAAGTTTAATCATAATGGATATAAAACGGTCCATTCCCTTATAACTCAAAAAGATATTTTATTATTCCATGACGGTAATAATCCCGAACTTTGGTTAACATCCTTGGCAATAGAATTAATTACGGATACTCCACCTCCTCTACCAATTCAACGGATATATAATAGAAACCCCGATTATGTAATAAACGTAGGGGATAATTTTTCACATTTAATCCAGTGGGAAACTTCCGCCACATTTCGAAATTTTACTGAGGAATTTCTTCCTGAAAATATGGAATTTGATTTGGATGAGTTAACGTTGAATTGGATTCCAAGACAGGTACAGTTGGGGTATCATGAATTATCTTACAAATTAGAGTTACGTGAAAAGGGTAATCGTAAGTTGGCGTCTGATAATGGGAAAATTTATGTTAGTCAAAATGAACCCCTCAGTGAAAAACCATATTCTTTCCTTTTATATGTAAATGACCCAATTTCATTCCAAAAACAACAGGATAGTATTACCATTGTAAATGGGGAATTATTTGAATGGATTATACCCATTGATGATGACAATGCTGACGCACAATTATCGGTT